>JAKVCT010000239.1 GCA_022448995.1 Saprospiraceae bacterium | reverse complement strand
CACGAGGCTTTTTAACGAAGTGCAGCGCAAAAAGGCTGCTTGAATTAAATACAAATTAATTGTGGCTATCTACTTACCTGTTCTGTATTGATAATAAACAATTACGGGTCGTGTATTCTCCTTTTTATCTACCTTATTACTTTGTAATTTTAAAAGCTATGACCAATTTGAGAATATCAGCCCTACCCCGAAGGGCTCTACGAAGTTAAAATTCATACTAATATTAACAAGTACACTAATTTTAAACATGTTCTAATAAAGAGACCATACTTCATGGAATACTTTGTAGAGGCACCTTTTTTGCTTACTCTGCTTTTGTGCCTATTGAGGTTTACTTCTTCACAGCAAACTAAATACTCTGTAACATCAATAGTTGAATGTTTTTACAGAATACTAAACACCTACAACCTAGCAAACAAATGAATACTCTTGATGAAAATATTATAACAACACCGAATCAACAAAACCCTAAACTATCACAACAAGAAAGAAATCAAGTCATTCGGAATGCTATTATTTGCTGTTTGATTGCGGCAGGTAATGGTAGCCTATTCTTTCATTTTATTCCTTTTATTTTTGAATTTGGAATAGGTCTACCAGGTATTGCCTCCTCCACCAATACTGTCACTAATGGTTTATCTGCAATAGAATTTGTTCTCCGTATACAACTTGTATTTTATCTACCTTACCTCATATTTCTTTACCTAAGCTATAAATCAATTCTCCAAAAAGATTATGATTGGCATTTCAATGGATCTATGATTTATTTCCTAAGCACTTCGGTTTTATGCTCTGTCATCCTACTCTTTTTAGGTCGTGGTTCTATTTTTCTCATTTTGCTTGGCTTACTTTATGCAGGTTTGCTTTCCTTAGCCTACAACTCTGCTTCTAATCGTTTGTGGAAAACTAGAAAGACAAGAAATAAAATACTCATTGTACTCTTGCCTATTTTCATCACATTGTGTCACGCGCCTATTTGGATTTTCTTCTTCTTGATCAAATAAGGAAATGTAATAAACTTAGACAAGAAGTTAGTAACTTGCCTTCAAGATCTTAAACAATTACTAACTCAAAATTTCACCTCAGTTCGCTATACATTCGCTTAACATTTGATAATCAACCGTTAAACCAATGCTATGTCCTTGATTTGAAATCAAAGAATACCGAACTATTAAATTTACATTACTATGGAATTTCAAACCATTAAAGAAGAATTAGCCGCAAAGGTTAAAACAATTGACCCTATTGGTAAAAAACTCAAATTTAAATTAGATGGAGATACCATGCTTATTGATGGAACTGGTACAGAAAACATGCTCACAGAAGATGATATTGATGCAGACTGTACAGTTACCATGAGCAAAGAAACCTATGTTAAACTCCAACAAAAAAAGATCAAACCACTTATTGCTACATTGACAGGCAAATTAAAAGTAAAAGGCGATTTAGGCTTAGCTCGTAAACTAAAACAGTTGATGTAAGAATGGTAGAAAAATCACCTATCGCAATCAAAAGAACACCAATGCTTCATGTAATCAATGGTGTAGGAAGTTTTCTAAAGACTATTAAGCTGAATCCTTTTACACTCAATGCAGAAAAAATCATTCAAAAGGCTAAAAAGAAAGCAGCCTATAAAGGAGCTATTCCACAAAGTTTCAAGGAAGGGTTATACAAATTGGTGGACTCTATCAATGAGGAAGCGAATGTGAATAGTTTTGGAGAACTAGCGTTAAAAACATTATTGGAACGTACCTTGTACCAGCGTCTCAAAATTGAGCAAGCTTTCCAACAAAACCCAAGTATTGCTAAGATTCCTATCAAAGATCCAATATTTATTATAGGAATGCCACGAACAGGTACCACCATTTTGCATGCATTAATGCATGAAGATCCAGCACATCGTTCTCCACTAGCTTGGGAATGTCTATTACCTTATCCAGTGCCGCGTAAAGAAAATTTTAGAGATAATCCACAGTTGCGAACGATCGAGAAAGAGTTTGGTCAACTCTTCCAACTTGTTCCAGATTTTAAGAAGAAGCATCATATGGAGGTAAATTCACCTCAAGAATGCTTAGGTATCAATGCCTTAGATGCTACTAGTTTCCAAACTAATGCACAAGTTTATATCCCATCTTATATGAACTGGTTCAGTAATGAATCAGATCAGTTGCAGACAATGCGTTTCCATAAACGCTTCTTGCAATATTTGGGATCTGGAGGAACGATGGCTGATCGCTGGCTTTTGAAGTCTCCTGTACACTTGTTCCGTTTGGAAGAAATCTTTGCGGTCTATCCTGATGCGCGTATTATTATGACACATCGCCATCCTACCAAGGTAGTGCCTTCTGCTTCTAGCCTGATTGCTTCTGTTCGTTCTCTGTATAGCAACCAAGAAGATACCAAACGCACAGGTGCAGAACAATCTAAACTTTGGAGTGACTACTTTAATCGCTTTTTAATTGCTCGCAAAAAACTCAACAGAGAAGATCAGATTTTGGATCTAAAATTTGAAGATTTTGTCAAAAATCAACTTGGTGTCATCCAACAAATTTATGAGCACTTTGGATGGGAATTTAGTTCTGTTGCCAAAGAAAAGATGCAGACTTTTTTGGATCAAAATCCTAAGGATAAATATGGTGCCCATTATTATACCCTCAAGGATTTTGGACTAACGGAACAAGGTATTAATCAACAATTTCATAATTATATTCAATTCTTGGAAACGCTATAAATTATGGCATTTAAAAGCAAAGCTGCTCTAGAACAGCTACTCAATATTATAAAAAACGCAGATGCGACCTTCCTCAATGAGGAAAAAGCATTGGATCATCAAGGAAAAGTAGATGGATATCAACACTTATTTCATCTAATGCACACTGCCATTGAATTTTATTTGTTCAATGATCCACTAAATCCTTCATTTATGTTATTAGCTGACAAGCATAAAAAAATGTTAGGTGATAATGTAGATGCTGTTTATTATTTTACACAATTAAGAAGCGATCAGGAGTATATTATCAGAGGGTGTAGATATGATAGTTGCTATTTATCGTTTGCCTTGTATGGTGGAGAACCTACTGGTGAAATTGTAGAAAGAGTTACCCTGAATATCAACCATAAGGATATTCAATTTGAAGAAGATGGTAGTTTTGAAATCAAATTAACCTCTAATCCTCAGGGCATTAATGAGTTCAAATTGGATAAAGATGTGGTTAATCTATTTACGCGCGAGTACTTTTTTGATCGTTTCAATAACAAAGAAAGTGATCTGAGTATCGAAAATATCAGCGATACACAAAGCATATCTCCTTTGGATGACGAAGAACTCGCTCGTAGAATCAAAATCATGACTACCTTCTTTGAACAATCTACTTGGATTGCACCATTACCTGTAGAATTTCCAATCAATGATTTCTTGCCACCTTTTCCTTTTGAAGCAGATCAAGGTGGTTGGGGGACTGTAGATAATGTTTATTGTTTTGGTAAATTTAAATTAGAAGAGCATCAGTATCTCAAGATTCATTTTACTTCGCCAGAATGCTGCTATTGGGGTGTCCAAACTTGGAATTACTTGATGCAATCTATGAATTATGAACGTTATCCGGTTTGTATCAATAAAGGAACGGCTAAAGCCAATGAAGATGGGACTTACACCATTTATCTAAGTCATCAAAAGATGGATGTAGATAATTGGATTAGTACTGCAAATTATAAAGAAGCAATTATATTTTGTCGTTGGTTGTTGGCAGAAGAATTACCAAAACAACCAAGAGTAGAATTAGGTACTTTTTAAATAAAAGATACAAACCTCGTAGGTTTTACAAACCTACGAGGTTTGTATCTTTTATCCGCCTACCCGTATCTGTTTCAATTCTTCGTCAATCTGTTTCCGTTTATCCTTTGGGACAGGAATATCAATCTTATTATCCATTGAAATCAGCCCTTGCGATTTATTGTAGAATTTCACATAATTGTAATTAATCAAAAAAGATCGGTGTACTCTAGAGAATATCGGATGACGCTCTAAAATACGCTCAAAGAAAATAAGCTTTTTGCTCACAAATAACTTTGTACCATCTGATAACCAAACATGAGAATATGCACCTTCTGCTTTGACCACTACAATTTTATCAATATCTACGAAAACTAATCCATCAGAAATAGGTAAAGCAATTCGTCGGAAATCTAAGGATTGCGTTTCAAACTGCTCCTTAAGTAAGTTTAGGCGTTGTTCCATATTGGAAGCCTGTAAGCTTCGATGAGCTTTTTCTACTGCAGCTTGTAAGAGATCAATATCCACTGGTTTGAGTAGATAGTCAATAGCTGCAACTTCAAAGGCACGTTGTGCATATTCATTATATGCTGTCACAAATATAATTTCAAAGTCAATATCTCTAAAAAAATTAAGCAAGTCAAAACCATTGTAGTTTGGCATCTCTATGTCTAGAAATACAAGTTGAGGTTTCAATTTATTGATAGCTAAAACACCATCTGGTACACTGGCACACTGTTCTATTACCTCTACACCTTCACAAAAAGAAGTTAGTAAAGTGTGGAGCGTTCTTCGCGCACGCTCTTCATCGTCTATTATAATTGCTCTTACTTTATCTGGCATTTTATTCGGTTTTATACGATTCAGTTCTATTAATACGGATCAAAGGATTCTAACGATTATTTTTTGTTCTCTATGCTAAGATGATATCTCGTTGATTTTTTAATTTTTGGATAAAAATTAAAAAATCAATGAACTAAGGCTAAGAGTAAGAGTATTTAGTTGTTTAAGTTGGTAGCAGTGCTATCCACAAAAAAAGGTACCCGCCCCGAAGAGTTCAGCGAAGCTAAAAGGCTGATTGAGTTTACCTCGTTAACCCCGAAGGGATTAACTATAGAGTAATTGTGACCAGCTACTTACTTATATAAAATTAGTTTTTAGTCATTTTCGAATGCTCTTATAGTTGAATAGTCGTAGCTGTCACAAAGAAGACAAGACACTGAAAATAACTAACCTCAAAGGGCACAATGTGGTTTAAATATTTGACAAAAACATTTAAAAATTCATATTATAAACCACTTGACTTGTCAGAGGTCTTGTTGATGGAATGTTATATATTGAGCGACCAATGACCAACATATAACTATATATTATAATTAATGTTATTAAAATATAACATCAAGATGTTCAACAATATACTCTTTTAATGGAAGAAATTAAAATCAAATACACGAAACGGACTTTTCAGTTCACCAAACGACTTCCCTTTATATTACTGATATTGAACTTAGCTCATTGCAATAAGTTAAGGAGTCAATGACAATAGGCAGATAAGATTAATTTTAGAATAAAAAAATTATGGGGCTGCCTAAATTTACCTTTTTAGACAGCCCCATAATTTTATTTACCTATGTACTTACCTATTTCGTCCACTGTACAGTACAAGTATCTACACTAGGTGCACTCTGATGAATAGTTAGAGAAACCGTTGAAGTCCCCAAAACAGAACCTGTGCTCGTCCCTGCGATTTCGTAGCCTGCACCAGTAGTTTGGTCAGTCAATGTCACATTATCTCCTACGATTTTAATGGTCAAGTCATTTCCTACCACACCATAAAGATCACGTACTACAAGCTCTTGAGGATCAGTCCCAGCATCAAATACATTTTGAGGAGAACCAGAATGTTGTGCCCCACTATTACAGTTCCATGTAGCCGCATAAGTTCCTAGGTATAAGGTATTTTCAGCAACACACTCTCCCTCAGCATCTTTAGTATATCCTGTATTGCATACACAAGTTCCTTCATCACAAGTAGCATTTGTACAAACAGTAGTTGCACAAGGATCACAAGAAGTTAATAATACTGTCATTCCCAAAAATAAGCTAGCCATTAAAAGCAAGTTCTTCATAATTAATTGTTTAACAAGTTTATAAATAATCTACATCAACAGCATAAGGATAAGTCATTAGGAAGTGAATTGCACGATCTATATCCATTCCTTTGAAAAATACTCTGTGTACAACTTCTGTAATAGGTGCAGAGATATTGAAATGTTGGATTAGTGCTTTTACTGTCTCTAATGTACGAATTCCTTCAGCCACCTCTGTCATATCTTCCAATATTTGTTCCAAGGTTTCTCCTTTGGCCAAACGATAACCAACAGTGTAGTTTCGGCTCTTATTACTAGCTGCGGTAGCGACCAAGTCGCCAATACCTGCTACCCCTAAAAAAGATTCTACACTGGAGCCCATTGCCTTACTGATATGAACCATTTCTGAAAGCCCCCGAGTAATTAGTAATGCCCAAACGTTCTTTCCTAGACCTCGTCCACCTAAAATTCCCGAGGCTAAAGCAATTACATTTTTTAGAGCACCTGCTAACTCTGCTCCTAAGATATCATGTGTTCCATAAACCTGAAAACGGTGACTTCTCAATGCACTCTGTCCTGCTCGAATGACTTCGTTATATTTGCTAGCAATCAAGGTTGCTGCAGGCTGTCCTTCCATAATTTCTGAAGACAAGTTGGGTCCAGACAGACACCCCACTCTACAGACGACACTCTCCTCCTCCATTACTTGTGACATCGTTTTGATGTATTTGGGTAGGATAGGCTGTCCCTCTGGACGAAGGGATAAGTCTAACCCTTTCGTTCCATGTATAAGTATATGATAAGGCCGAAGGTATTTACCCAAATTTTGCATCATACTTCTAAATGCCTTAGAAGGGACAATTGGAAAAATGAGAGTACATTTTTCAGCCACTTGTTTTAGATCTGAAATGGCAGTAATATTTGAAGCCAAAGGCTTATAACGTCCCTCACGACGCTCGATCTGTTGACGAACTTCTTCTCGCCTAGCATACATTAGTACATCTACATTTTCGCTCAGTAGATTGGCAATTGCCATCCCAAAACTCCCCGATCCAATAACTCCAACAGGTTGCTTATTCATTATTTTAGAATTCCTTATTTCAGCTATTAAATAATTGGTCAAATACGCTCGTGTACATCTTTTGCTTCTTTTAAAAATTTACTTCGCAGAGCCCCTCAGGCTTTGCTTAAATTCTTCAAAATCACACAAAATCTATTCTACGACTACTTTTGTATACTTGAGTACTCAACATCACTAAGCTTATGTCTAAATTTGTTCTAAAATGTAATATGAAGGTCAGTTTAGTTTCGCTGAGCACTTCAGAACTAGTAAAGTGTTCAGCTTTACTAAACAAGTAACTGAAAATCAAGATTTAACACTACACATGCATTCTTCTAGCTCCACTAGGGAACGTAAAAAGAGCTGAATCTTGACTTCCAAGCACTTATCTATACATTTACTATCTATTTCTGAACCACCTCTATGTTAAGCCCTGTAAGCATTTTTTAAAGTTAGAAACTTTAAGCTAAAAAAAAAGTACTCACACACACAAAGTGTTTATCCTTGAATTAAAAGAATAAACACTTTGTGTGTTTTAAGTAGCTTTTTGACTTTACTTCGTTTTTCAAGATCTGCAAGCCATTGACGTCATCAATTTATTTTTATAAAACTCTAATAAAGTAATCGATTAATTTTATTCATAGTTTGATTTCATCAACTACTTATTTATGTATTAAATACTAAAGTTATTTAAGTATTTTTGTATGGTAAGAAATTAGCTTTTTTTTAATTTAACAAGGTAAAGGTTCTGCCTAATACCCCTTACTGTGGCAAGCTTTGCTGCCACCATCGGTATTATGGTAGGTTCTTTAACACAGTTAAATTGAATAAAAGGCAATTT
>JAKVCT010000238.1 GCA_022448995.1 Saprospiraceae bacterium | reverse complement strand
GTCTTTATAAGACGAATTTAAAAAGAAATTACCCCGCTTTTTGTACTTTATAGTCAAAAGCGGGGTAATTTCTTTTTAAAGCTATCTTACAAGTGTTTGATTATCAGTTGTTTTGCTTAATACTGAAACAGCCTACTTAATACTGAAACAGCCTAAGTAGAAATTTATCTGTTTACATAAGCTCTTCATTCCAAATTTGTATCAGATCAAGTACCATTAGATAAAGTTACAAACAATGAAGTGTTTGGCGAAGCTAAACTTTTACTGACTATAGATTTTTTAAAAGAATTAAAAATTTTGTCGGCGTACCCAACTGTGATAGCGCCTTGCATTAGCATTGTGTCCAGCCAGTGTTTTGGCAAAAGCATGTGTCCCTTGTTGCTCAGGATTGGCACAGAAATACATATAATCATGTTTCTCATAATCCAAAACAGCATCAATGGAAGCAATAGACGACATATAAATAGGTCCTGGAGGCAAACCTTCATACATATAAGTATTGTAAGGCGAATCATGTTCGGTATGACTCAAAAGCACCCTGCGAATACTAAAATCATCTAAAGCAAAAACTACGGTAGGGTCAGCCTGCAATTTCCAGTTTTTGATTAAACGGTTCATATAAACACCTGCAATTCGCTTTTTTTCAGGGTTGTGTTGTGTCTCTGTCTCGACAATAGAAGCCAAAGTGTACACTTCAATTGGAGTTAATCCTAAAGAATCTGCTCGGGCTTGGCGTGTCATTCCATCAAATTTTTCGGTTGCCCAAAACTTCTTATTTTCTTTTTCCATACGCTGCATAAATTCTCTTGGTGTAGTTGTCCAATAAAAATTGTAGGTATTGGGAATAAATAAGGCAATAATAGTTTGGCGACTATACCCCAAAGCTTCAATGTAAGAATCATTAGCCAAAAGGTTGTACAAGTCCAAAGAATCCATTTCGAGATTTAGTGCCACCAAAGGTGCCAATTGATCGATCTTGCGAATGTTATTAAAGGTAACTTTAACCGCATTTTGTTTTCCACGCAATATTTGAATCAATTCTCGATTATTCTTAGTGCCTTTAGGCAATTTGTACTGACCAGTTTTTCCCTTGTAGCTCATCAAGCTAGCAGTGAATAGAAAACTACCTTTGTCCTTCAAGATTTGTTGATTATGCAAAATATCAGCAATCTGCTCCAAGCTACTGCCCGAAGGAAATTGAACAATACGATCTTGCCCTTTCAGCTCAACATTTGTTGCCATTACTTGATTATATAAGTAAAAAGCTACAGCTCCACCAGCCAATAGAAGTACTAGGAAAATGCCTAAAATCCATTTTCGTTTTTTCCCTTTTTTCTTAGGTCTTTCTTCTAATTTGGGAATTTCCTGTTCTGGTGGAGTATCTTCGAAGGAGTTATAATCTTCCATGATTTATGCTTAATATTGTTCTCGATCATTAGGAAAATTGCCACTCTTAATATCACTAATATATTGTTCTGTGGCTAATTTAATTTGATCAAATAATTCTAAATAGCGTCTCAAGAAACGAGGCTTAAAATCTTTGGTAATTCCTAACATATCGTGTGTTACCAAAACCTGTCCATCTACATCTGGTCCTGCACCGATTCCGATAGTTGGAATATTCACACTTTCGGTAACTTGCTTAGCTAATTTTGCTGGAATTTTTTCCAAAACAATTGCAAAACAGCCTAATTCCTCTAAAGCCTTAGCATCTTCAATTAGTTTGTTTGCTTCAGCATCTTCTTTTGCACGTACAGTATAGGTTCCAAACTTATAGATAGATTGTGGAATTAGTCCTAAATGCCCCATTACAGGTACACCTGCAGATAAAATACGTTTGATAGATTCAGAAATTTCTATACCACCTTCCATTTTGATAGCATGTGCACCAGCTTCTTTCATAATACGAATAGCTGAATCTAAAGCACGTTTGGAATTACCTTGGTAAGAACCAAAAGGTAAATCTACCACAACTAATGCTCTATCAATAGCTCTCACTACAGATTGTGCATGATAAATCATCTGATCCAAAGTGATTGGTAGTGTAGTTTCGTGTCCAGCCATTACATTAGAAGCAGAATCGCCAACTAACAAAACATCAATATTGGCTGCATCTAAAATACGTGCCATTGAGAAATCGTAAGCGGTTAACATAGTTATCTTTTCTGAACGATTCTTCATCGCCTGCAGGACATGCGTGGTTACTTTTTTTATTTTCTTGTGTACTGACATATGAATACTTAATATTATCTTAGAGCATGTCTAAATTTATTCTAAAATAAGGATATGAAAACTTAACTTAAGACATACTCTTGAATGAATTGCTGTATGGTTGTGTAATAGTCTATGGAGGCTTTTAACTTTTAGCTTCACTAAGCCCTTCAAAGTTTTTGAAAAAGTATAAATAAAAAGTCACAGACTATTTAATTGCGTATAGCGCAAATAAATCAAAAAATTTAAACAAGTAGATACAGGAACATAACAGATTTCTCTAACTTTAGATAAGTTCTAAGTTAATTTTTTAAAATTAAAAAATCTGATAAAACTCAATAATTAATTTCCTTTGTGTAAATTTGCAACGTTTTTTATAATAAAAAAAACATAAGTTTGTTTATAGACTTGTTTTTCAAGACTCAGTTGAATATTTCCCTGCTTATATTATTTGGTTGGTAGCATTTTTTTGTATCAAACCATTCGTTCGTACCAACCAATTGATGCATTTGTAGATAATACCTATTATTTGATCTATATCTTTTCCAAACTGTACCAATAGTATTTATTTTGGAAGCTGTTCCAAAAATTTAATAGATAGATAAGTAGATAGAGAATTCTAGCGAGTGCTTTCTACTTAGGTAAAACACAAACTAAACTTAAAGAATTTTATGAGGAATAACCTTTTATTCGCGATTTGTATAATCTCAAGCTTATTTACTTGGACTGGTTGTTCAAATAAGTTGGATGTTATTGGGACTTGGGAAGACCTTCCTGTAATTTATGGTTTACTAAATCCTGTTGAAGATAGTGTAACTTATATTCGAGTAGAAAAAGCATTCTTGCCACCAGACCAAAGTGCCAATGAGGTAGCTCAACTTCCAGACTCTATTTATTATAATCCAAATGATATAGATGTCTTATTGTTTGAAAATGATGTTTTAGTGGATACTATGAAGTGGACAGATCTAAGTGCAGCAGGAATAGTAAGAGAAGATGGGGTTTTTAGTAATTCTAATTATGCCTATTCCACAACTTGGAATTTCGGAGGAGCATTACCTTACCGTTTAGAAATTCATAATAAAGTAACAGGTAAGATTACAAAAGCTTATACTGAAACTCTCAATCCTAGCAATTATTTAATTCTTAGTCCTGGAACTTCAAAATCCTTAGTCCTAGCTTCTTATGATATTCTTAATGATCGTTATGAGTTAGGTGATATTCAATGTAACTGGAGAATTCCTGACAAATCTGATTTGGAAGAAAAGGTATATGATCTGAAGATACATATTAACTATAAGGAATATGAGGCCAATACAAGTGTAAATGGTGAGCCAGTGATTACTGGTACTGCAACTTGTAAAACGTTAACATGGATACCATACTTAAAATATTTGAAACGTGAAACAGGTGGTATTATTAGAGAGACCCTAGATGCTGAAAATTTCTATCAGTTCTTAAAACGTGAATTATCTTCTGTAATAGGTACAAATGTTCGAAGATGTATGGTAGGTATAGATGTAGAAGTGGTAACCGGTGATATTGAGTTGGCAAAATATATTGCTAATCGAGAATCTCTTGATAACTTAGTAACAGGGCTATACCCACCCGAACCTTATTCTAATATTGAAGGCGGCCTGGGAGTATTCTCTAATATACGTAGTGTTTCTAAAACAGATTACAACTTATCTAGTGGAAGTTTGGACTATCTTAAAGATGGCCCGTTTACTACTGATCTTGGATTTACGAATGCACAATGTCAGTGTCAATAAAAAAAAAATAGTCAGAATGGCAGCCCAATTGGGCTGCCATTCTTGTTTTAGCTAAAATTTATGTCAATATTTCACCTATGCCAAAATGGTACATCAGTTGATTATAGAAAGGCGGAAAACGAAATTAAAAAACGATGTGTAGAAAATAATTTGGATACTAGTACTCAAAACCTAAAAACCTAAGCAGGTATCCAACACTATTTTTACCATCATATTAATGATAATATAACATAAATCTTGTATAAGTAATCATGGGTAAAATTATTGGTATTGATCTAGGAACTACAAACTCTTGTGTAGCTGTAATGGAAGGTAACGAACCTGTTGTTATTACTAACAACGAAGGTAAACGTACAACTCCTTCTGTAATTGGTTTTTTGGATAATGGAGAACGCAAAATTGGTGATCCTGCAAAACGTCAAGCAATCACTAACCCATTGCGTACAATCATGTCTATTAAGCGCTTTATGGGGATTCGCTATAGCGAAATTGCTACGGAAGCGGAGCAAGTACCTTACCAAGTAGTTCAAGGAAACAATGACACTGTACGTGTAGATATTGATGGTAGAATGTATACGCCACAGGAAATTTCGGCAATCGTTCTACAAAAGATGAAAAAAGTAGCTGAAGATTATTTGGGTCAAGAAGTTACAGAAGCTGTAGTTACAGTTCCGGCATACTTCAACGATTCTCAGCGTCAAGCAACTAAAGAGGCTGGAGAGATTGCAGGTTTGACTGTTCGTCGTATCATTAATGAGCCTACCGCAGCAGCTTTAGCTTATGGTATGGATAAGCACGACAAAGATCTTCGTATTGCAGTATATGATTTAGGAGGAGGAACTTTTGATATTTCTATCTTAGAATTGGGTGGTGGTGTATTTGAAGTAAAATCTACCAATGGAGATACACACCTAGGTGGTGATGATTTTGATCGTGTAATCATGGATTGGTTGATCGCAGAATTCAAAGATCAAGAAGGAATTGATTTGAGTAAAAATGCAGAAGCCTTACAACGTTTGAAAGAAGCAGCAGAGAAAGCGAAAATTGAGCTATCTTCTGCAAATTCTTCTGATATCAACTTGCCATATATCGCTTTTGGACCTTCAGGTGCCAAGCACTTGGTACGCAGCTTGTCTCGCGCAAAATTTGAGCAATTAGCAGAAGATCTAGTACAACGTACGTTGGTACCTTGTCGCAAGGCATTGGAAGATGCAGGTATGAATATCAATGAAATTGATGAGGTAATCTTGGTAGGTGGGTCTACTCGTATTCCTCGTATTCAAGAAGCTGTTGAAAAATTCTTCGGTAAGCGCCCTAATAAGAGTGTGAATCCTGATGAGGTAGTTGCCTTAGGTGCTTCTATTCAAGGCGGGGTTTTGACTGGTGAGGTAAAAGATGTATTATTATTGGATGTAACACCACTTTCTTTGGGTATTGAAACCTATGGTGGAGTATTTACTAAGTTGATCGAAGCGAATGCTACTATTCCAAAACGTGCTTCTCAGGTTTTCTCTACAGCAGCAGAAAATCAGCCTTCTGTAGAAATCAATGTGTTGCAAGGAGAGCGTCCAATGGCTAGTGATAATCGCTCAATCGGTCGTTTTGTATTGGACGGAATTCCTCCAATGCGTCGCGGTGAACCACAAATTGAAGTAACTTTTGATATTGATGCAAATGGTATCTTGAGCGTGTCTGCCAAAGAACAAAAAACAGGTAAGCAACAGACTATTCGTATTGAGGCTTCTACTGGTTTATCTCAAGATGAAATTGAGAAAATGAAGGCAGAGGCAGAAGCAAACGCTGCAGAGGATAAGAAACGTAGAGAAACTGTTGATAAAATCAATGAAGCAGACTCTGTGATTTTCCAAACAGATAAGCAATTGAAAGAATACGGTGATAAGATTCCTGCTGATAATAAAGCAAAAATCGAAAGAGCTTTGGCAGAGCTTAAGGCTGCTCATGAAGCTAAAAATGTTGAGGAAATTGCCAAAGGTTTAGAAGCAGTAAATGCTGCATGGCATGAGGCTACTGCTAATATGAACCCTAACGGGGGTGCTGGTGGACCTGGTGCTAATCCTAATGCAGGTGCTGGATTCAATGGTAATGGTGCTGATCCTAATCCTAATGCAGGTAAGAATAATAACGAAAATGGAGGAGGAGCTAGTGATAATGTTACTGATGTAGAATTTGAAGAAGTTGATAATGATAAACAATAAGATCAACTAGATTTCATATAGATTTACAGATTAGATAAAATAGTCTTTGCTTGTTATGGGCAAAGGCTATTTTTTCGTTTAATCAGATAAGAAGCCTAATAATCAATTGGCTGCTTGAAATTGTATTGGGTTGAGGATCATATTTATTTTTATTGCTGATGATTTATATTAATAAATGAATTCGCAACTATGCAACCTTTAAACCCCAACTGTCCAATTAAGTTGGATTATTATCTTTTGTTGAAACATAAATACATTAGTGCAAACCAAGAACGGGAAGACTGGGAAGCTTTTTCGGATACTTGGAAGAATATCTTTTGGTATAATGTCAGAGAACAATGGAGAACTTTGCTGAATGCAGGAAAAATATTATTAGGACTAGAAACTTCATTAGCTAAAGCTTATAAACCCAAACAACAGATTAAATGGAGAAAGGCATTTTATCAATGGTATGCTAAATTGAAAAATTATCAGAAACAGGCTAGGGAAGAAGCTCTAGCTTCATTGGATTTCTCTAAAATGGATTTTCAAGAATTGTTAATTCTTGGCAAGCAGAGATGGAGATTTTATTTAGAACAATATTATCATTTTAAGACTGGTTTGATACCTAAAGAAATAGAATTTGGTAGGCTACTCAAATACTTAGAATCCCTATTTGCTTTTAATTCTAAACTACCCCCAATAGATGAGTTTTTAACAGAATTATGGGCAAGTATATTGAGTTTAGAAAAATTGGATTGCAGAAATGAAAAATTGAAGAACTTGAATCCAATTAGTCAACTACAAGAATTAAGAGTATTAACCTTTAGTGATAATCCTGTTAAGGATTTATCTGTATTAAAACAGCTTAAGCACATCCAAAAAGTATATTGTATACATACTGGAATTAATAATCTAGAAGCCTTTTCAACACTTAATTCTTTGACACATTTGTATTGTGGATTAAACTCAATTGCTGACTTGAGTCCTGTGCTTGATTTGCCTAACCTTAAGGTATTGAATTATAAAGGAACAAAGGTGAAATCTAGGAAATTACTAAGGTAGGTGACCTTGATATTTTATGGCGATGGGCTATCGGCCATCGCTTCAGATCTTATTGAAGTTTTACTTTTAAAAGGGTTGAAACCGCTTCTAAAAGTGTAAGTGAAATTACATTAAGAGTCCTGAAGGGACGACAGATTCATCAGCATTGTGAGTTAGCTCAATGCTCAATTTCTAAAAGTGTGTATATAAGAGTCCTGAAGGGACGACAGATTCGTCAGCATTGTGAGTTAGCCCAATGCTCAATTTCTAAAAGTGTGGAGATAAGAGTCCTGAAGGGACGACAGATTCATCAGCATTGTGAGTTAGCCCAATGCTCAATTTCTAAAAGTGCGGAGATAAGAGTCCTGAAGGGACGACAGATTCATCAGCATTGTGTGTTAGCTCAATGCTCAATTTCTAAAAGTGTGGAGATAAGAGTCCTGAAGGGACGACAGATTCATCAGCATTGTGAGTTAGCTCAATGCTCAATTTCTAAAAGTGCGGAGATAAGAGTCCTGAAGGGACGACAGATTCGTCAGCATTGTGAGTTAGCCCAATGCTCAATTTCTAAAAGTGTGGAGAT
>JAKVCT010000237.1 GCA_022448995.1 Saprospiraceae bacterium | reverse complement strand
CGTGCACTCATAATTCTACGTTTTGCCAAGGCTTTATTATAACCTTCGTTGGAACGAGGACTAGTATACCCTTTAATGTAGATTTCTAGCTCAGCACCCTGTTCTAGTAGTTCAAGGACTTTGGCATAAAAATCATGCATACGTTCATATTCCCCACGTACTTCACTTTCAAAAAACTCATCTACTTTACTCAACACCATTGGACGTGTTTCAGGCGCAAATTGGCTAGCATGTTCAGTCTTATATTCATTCTTTAGAGAAACATAATCCCTATAGGTCAAAGAATAAGGCTTATTGGTAACCGTAGATGTTGTATTCGAATCAGGTTCATCATTATGGAAATATAAATTTAGGGGCAACATCTCATTGAGTTCTTCAATGGTCGTATTAATATCAGGTCTAGTTGGTTCTGGAGTAGGTACAACTGCAATAGGATTGTCTGGCTCTGTAACAGGAGTAACAGGATCTTTAGGATCCTCAGGATCCTCAGGATCAGTTGTAGGAGGGTCAACCTGTACAACAGTATTGCTGTCTGGAGTTGGAGGATCAATAGACACAATTGGTGTATCTATCGGTGGAGTAGGAGTTGGTGTGAAATAACGATAAATATCATTACAACAAGATTCTCCTGTAATAGCTTTGGATCCCTCACGATTACTAGCAAAAAAACCTGTATTATCTCCTTCGTTGATTACATAATATAAGTCATTTGCTGCACTGTTGATTGGAAGCCCCAAATTTTCAGGTTCCAACCAAAGCACATCTTTACGTTGAGAACTAAAGATATCAAACCCTCCAAATCCCTTATGCCATTCAGAACTAAAGTACAGCGTCTGGCTAGCGGTATGGAAAAAAGGTGAAATATCATCTTCCATACTATTGACCACAGAACCTAAATTGGCAGGTTCTCCATAGCTGCCATCATCATTGATGATGGTGAACCAAATGTCTTTTTTCCCTTCTCCGCCAGGACGGTCAGAAGAAAAATACAGAACTTCTTTATTTAAGGACTTATCAAAACCTACATTAGGCTGCGTACAAGTATAATTTTTTAAATTGATTGGCTCAGGAAGTCGAGTAGGGGAAGCCCAGGTACCTTCCGCAGTTTTTAGGCTAACATATAAATCACATAAGACACTATCACTATTCATGCCTTCACAATAAGTAAAATACATACGCTTACCATCAGGACTCAATGCTGAGTTTCCAGTGTGGCGGTCATTTTTATTGAACTCGTCAAGTATTTTACCCTTTTCTTTATCTGGATCAGTAGTTTGTAGCAACTTAGAAACTAGACGTTTTGCTTTCTCTTTTTTATCCTTTTTACTATTTTTCTTTTGATCTTTGTTGGGTTCTAATTCAAAACGCAAAGAAGAATAATACAAACTATCACCCACCCAGTGTGCTCCAAAGTCAGAGTATTTAGTGTTGACTTTATCACCCAGGCGTTCTATATCAATGGTATCCACAGGGCGTTTAGTGGCTTCCTCTGCCCATCTACAAGCTTCAATTTCTTGCAAGGCTTTCTTTTTGAAGTAATTATCTTGTGGATGCCGACGTACATATTGATTGAATTCTGTCGAAGCTTTCGAATACTGACCATTATGTTTGAGGACTAAGGCATAATAGAAATCAGCCTTAGGAAAGTTTCTAGCTTCTGTATCTCGAATGACTTTCAAATATGCTTCTTCTGCTTTTTTATAAGCATAAGTAAGTCGGCAGGACTCTGCATATTTAAAGTAAATACCAGCATTCTTTTTAGATTCCAGTACTATCTCATAATAATGAACTGCATTATAGTAGTCTTTTTTTAGAAAAGCTTCATCTGCTGCTTTTTCGTAAGCTTTGAGTGTTTGTCCTTGGGCAGCAGGCAGGAGAAGGCACATACTCAATAAGAGTATTGCTTCGCGTAGGAAGTAGAAATTCTTGTTCATATAGTGTTGCGATTTATGCAATTAAACATCTTATCATTGGGTTCGTTAAAACTAATCATTTTGTTGAAATTATTACAGTTTTTAGTCTTCGAAGTTTTGATAATTATTAGTACAATTGCTCAAAATATCAGAGATCCAAAAGGATCTATTACTTTTTTTGACCAAAAACCTAAAAAGTATTGTTTTGTATTGCAGATCCTTTAGAGGACTGTGTATAATCTCTGCAACTTATTGCTAATTGACATAAGTTTTTTGAAAAATGAACATGAGTGTTTAGTCGTCACTTTACAAATACAACTTTCATTAACTACTTATATATAGTTAGTGAAGGATTAGCTCTACTGAATCTTTCAAGATTCGATTTTCAGCGCATTTCGTAGTTTTTATAATTGATTAATAATTAAGATGTATTATACTTACATATAATAAACGCTAATAGTCTACCCTTTGTAAGGTACTGATTATTAATAATGTAAATATCTCCTAGTAAGTAGGTGGACATAATTAATTGTAGAATAATTCACAAGGTTTTTTGATGCTGAACGAGGCGAAAACCCCGAAGGGCTCAGCGAAGCTAAACGTAGGGATAGCCGCGAAGCGGTCAGAGGCGAAGCCGACTAGTGGCAAGCTCTGCTGCCACCAGGGCTATCACGAGGCTTTTTAACAAAGTGCAGCGCAAAAAGGCTGATTGAATTAAATACAAATTAATTGTGGCTATCTACTTAACTATAGGTATTAGGCTAGGTTCTCTAACACAGTTAGATTGAATAAAAGGCAATTTATAGCCTAAAAAACCACTCGAATAAGCTTTATTATTTTAATTTTTAGATTAAATACTAAATAGCTCCATAGTCTAAAATATAGGACATGTTTTAACTACACCAAGTTCAGGAACTTTATTCCAAATATAGATAACACCTAGCTCAAAACCTCCATTGTTATTTGTTGCAGGAACAAATTTGGAAATATTAACATCATAGCTAAATTCCACTGTCCACATATTCTGGTAATTGAAACCAATTCTAGGAATGATAGCATCCTGAATTCTATACGAAGTTCCAAAATAAATAGCTGCCTCTCGACCAATATTTGAATTGAGATGGAAACGTGCAGAGAGTCCTGCTACAATTTCTCTATAGTTCTCTTGTAGGGAAATCAAGACATGTGGCATCAAGTCCCATTGTTGGTGTATCTTAACAGAACTATTGACAAAACCAGTCAGCTTCATTCCCAAACGAACATCTCCACCCATAAAAGATTGATTGGGGCGTGTAAGATGAAAGAGTGAAACACCATAATCAAGATTTGTACGTCTAGATTTTTGGTAACGGAATCCCAAACCTACAGCCATATCGAAAAATGAAATGGTAGTTTTATTTAGATTACTCAAGTCTTGAGAAGTAATATTGGGATCAAAAACATCCCCATTAAATTGATCATCAAAAGTTAGGGCATCTGTTCGGAATCGACGTTGTCCGTAACCTGCTTGTACCCCTACTCCCATAAAAAAAGATTTGCTGATGCGTTTCATATACGAGAGCGATAAATTAAGATTGAGCGTACTCAGTCGAGAATCACCAGCTTCATCATAATTGAATTGGATACCACCACCCAAAATATCATTTTCAATCTTGAATGGAAATAGACGGGCATCAAAAGAACCTGAAAACGTCATGTAGGGAACAGGTACTGAAAACCATTGATTACGGAAGTTTCCTGTAACTCGATAATTACCGTTGAACAATCCTGTCATAGCAGGATTGAGGTTAAGTGGAGAATTGTAGAATTGAGAAAAATGAATGTCTTGTGCCTGACTCTGTTGAGAGGAGCCTAGACAACAGACGATCAATAAAGCAATTGCCCAACTTTTCTTAGCTATGTTTAGCATATAATTTTTCATATAGGCATATTTTATTTTTGTGATAAGAGTCCTATCCACTCATACAAATTGATTTTTAGTAAGAGTTAGTCTAAAATTAAGATATTTCATATTATAATAAAACTCAAGAGTCTTGGAAGTTTTTATTTTTTGATAAAAAAATAAAAACAGTGACTATTCTTAGTAGTTGACCCTTTGTTTAAGGAATATCATAAAACTTATATTACAGAATGCTAAGGTTTAGAACTATTCCAGCTTGCAGTCATATTGAATAGACGGAACATCCCACTTTTTTTGATACGATTACCTTCTAGGCAATTCCCCTCAACAAAGTAAGAATACATTCCTGCAGCGAGTGGTTCTTCTTTGTAGATGCCATCCCAACCAGTCGTATATGTTCTTGTCTTATTTCCAGCTTCATCAATATGCTCTTTCATATAATTTGCATCAATATTACACTCAAACAGTCGATTTCCAAAACGATCAAAAATCATGAGTTTGGTATTTTTAATATTTGTCAAGGTCAATTTAAAGTCCTTGGGATTTTTAGTATTATAGACATAGGTTTCAGGAACTATGATATTTGCCTCAGTGCATTCAGTCTGTGCATGCGTGTTTGATATACAGAGGCTAGATAACATAATACTTAGAATAAATAAGATAGTTTTCATAAAAAGGGGTTTAAAACAGTACACAATCTATTGCCCACAATAATAGGGCAATTAGGAGGAAATGTGCACAATCTATTTAATGAACTTAGTAAAGTGGTTTAAAAATATCTAATTACTTAATTTTTTAGCTCTTTGTATCTCGTATTTCTTCCAAAGTGTGGGAGCCCTAGAAATTCTATAAAAATACCTATACAAGTACAGCTGAATTGCTCTATCTAATCAAGGTAATGTTACCTTTTTTGAAGTATTTTTGCCCCCCAACACATTCACACTCTAAATAATAACCATAAACATCAGGATTGAGTTTTCTACCACGAAACGTTCCATCCCAATAATCTGCTTGGTTAGTTGTTTCAAACACTTTTTCACCCCAACGATCATAGATGACAAAATAAAATTCTTGGATCACATTACCACGTACATAAACTCCATCATTTAAGCCATCTCCATTTGGTGTAAAAGCATTTGGTACAAAAATATAAGGCGCTTCACAAATTACATCATTTACTTTTATACGAATAGAATCAGATCTAGCACAACCAAAATCATCTGATAAGGTCAGATAGTAAGTGGTTGTTTCTACTGGACTTGCTAGAGGATTTGCAGGATCACCAGTATCTAGAGATTCATCCTCTTGCCAAATGTAGTTATAGAATGCTGCGGCATTTACTTCAATCTGAGCAGTTTCACCTATTAAAATACTATCAGGGCTACTCGTAACAGTGAAATCAGGATAAGTCCCACCAATCAGAATCTGAGCATAAGTAGTATCCGAGCAACCTAAGCTATTTTGAGCAACAATCTCAAAAAGTACATCGGTTTCAGGCGCACTACTAATACTTGCAGTGCCTTGTCCACTGATAATTACATTATCTGGAGACCAAGTATAGATTAAGCTGTCATTGGTACCTAATAAAACAGCAGCATCCAGAATCACCAAATCTCCAGCACAAATTGTAGCTGTATCTCCAATAATTTCTAATGCACGACTAATGATTTCTATAGAATCTTCGGCAGTACATCCATAACTATCTATTCCTTGTACATAAAATAAGCTAGTATCTTGTTCTAAGTCAAACGCTGGATTATCTTCTGTACTCAAAATAGTAGAAAAATCAGCCAGGTCTGACCAAATAAAATTATTAGCTGTATTGCTTATTACATTTAGATCAATAGAGTCATTACAACCTATACTATCTCCTTGTATATCTATTACTACAGGATCTGGTACAATAACACGAACCGTAGCACTTGTTTCACAGGTATCTATAGTTCCATCAATACTAAAGCTTCCACTTATTATAACGTTGTAAATTGTATTAATGCTAGGGCTTGCTACTGGATTTTCTGCAAAAGGATCATTTAATCCAATATTTGGTGACCAAATATAATCTAAATTTGGATCTGCGTTTGGATTGAGCGCTACACTATCTCCTAGACAAATACTCAAACTATCGCTTGGGAATTGGATAGAGGGTAGGTTTAGTTCAACGAGTTTACTGACGGATGCCGCACAGCCATTTTGTGTAAGAATATCCATGCTGACTAGATAGGATCCAGAACTATTGTAGATACTACTTGGATTAGGAATCGTGGCGGTTTGACCATTGCCAAAATCCCAACTCCAAGCAGTGATTGGATTATCTATTGTATCAGAAGTAATATCTACAAAATCAAGGATGAGCGAATCACCACAATAGACAGGAGATGTTGTGAAATCAGCCAGTAGTGGATCATCCTTGACCCGAATAAATACGCTATCCATAGCCATGCAGCCAAAACCATCCCAACCTCGCACATAGAACCAACGGTCATCATTTATATTAACCGTTAGCGGATTTGTAAACCCTAACAGAAGATTAAAATTAGGATCTAGTGCCCACTCAATACTATCTAAATTTGGACTATTCACGATCAAATCAATAGTGTTATTACAAATCAAGGTATCAGGAAGTGCTTCAAAAATAAAGTCTCCTGCTCTAACGACAATGGTGTCAACTAGTGTACAGGTATCTGTTCCATTAACTGCTGACACAGTTACCGTGTAGGTAATTGTAGAATTCAGTGTTGCAGTAGGACTAGCAACAGTTGTACTACTGAGACCTGTCGAAGGAGCCCATTGATAAGTAAAATTAGGATTTCCACCAGGATTTAATACAACACTGGTGTCTCCACACAGGCCAATAGAATCAGGAGAGGTTATGAAGGGTAAATCATACAGCAAACTATCTTCCATGACTCCTGTACAGCCATTTGCTAAGGTAACATTTAGACTGGCGTAATGAGGGCCATTCCCATTATAGCTAACCAATGGATTTGCCTGTGTAGAACTTGTTCCATTACTAAAGTTCCATGCCCAAGAAGCAATTGGTGAAATTGAAGTATCTGCTGTAAGATCTGTAAACTGTACAGGCAAATCTTCAGAACAAGACTGTACCGCCATATCAAAATCAACAACTACTGGACTAGTGATATAGTTGAGTGTAACAACATCATCTAGGCTACAGCCATAGTCATCGGTGGTACGTACATAAATTACAAAGGTACTTGGAAGTGCACCAAAATTAACATATATGGGATTGATATTTACCAGTGCAATAGGATTAAAACTTGGGTTGAGTGACCATTCTAGATTAGTTCCATTATGGTTGACACTAATCGCCATAGGACTGGTGCAAAAAGTAGTATCACTATTGACCTCCAAAACTAGAGGAGGGGGACTTGCTACAGTGATTGAATAAACTGCTACACAAGTATCTAGGCTACCTGAGCCAGTGACAGTGACTGTGTATACATAAGGTGTACTTGGCGGTGTGGCAATTGGATTGGCAATAGTTGTACTACTCAAACCTTGTCCAGACCATTGGTAGTCCAAATTTGGATCACCACCTGAGTTGAGTTCTATCTGAGTTGCACCATCACATAATCCAACCAGAAGACCACTGTTTAGGGTAGCCGTAGAAACATCTACGGTGTCTGTAAATGTGCCTGAGCAACCATTATCTAGGGTGACTTGTAAGCTTACTGTGTAGGCTTGATTCTGACTAAAAGTAAAAACTGGATCTTGCAAATTTGAAATCTGCCCATCAGAGGTAGACCAAAACCAAGCTGCAATAGAACCTGTTGTGGTATCTGAGGTTAGATCCATAAATTGAACATCCATAGTGGCACCACAACCCAAAGAACTGAAATCAAAATCAACATTGATAGGAGTATTAATCTGTTCTACAATTGCAAAATCACTAGCTGTACAACCATAGGCATCAGTAGCACGTACATAGTAGCCCGAAAAAGGAAAGGTACTCGGACAGAAAGTTTCTGGGTTATTGATGGATAATACCGAAAAGAAACTA
>JAKVCT010000236.1 GCA_022448995.1 Saprospiraceae bacterium | reverse complement strand
TGAGTTTGGTACGCCTGTCTATGATAATAATGGGAATGTTATTAACTTTTTTGATCCAGTATCGGGTATGTCATCCAATGAGATTTGTATACAAACCAATCGAGATCTACCACTGATGACACATGTAGACGTCAATGCTACAGATAACGCAAATGGTGAGATCTACATACAGTGGTCACGGCCAAATGCCGAAGAATTAGATACTTTACAGAATCCTCCTCCTTATCGTTATGAGTTATATAGTTCAGATGATTTGAACGGTGGAAACTTTGGGTTTAGTCCAATTTATGTTTCTCCAGATTATACAGATTTTTACTTAGCAGTGGATACCTTCTTTACAGATTTAGGATTGAATACTTTGGATAATCCACACAGTTATCGGGTTGCTTTCTATACTAATGGAGATACTTTAGGGTTTTCAAGTATTGCTGCAAGTATTTACTTGAATGTTGCTGCTTCGGATGAAACCAATAATTTGACTTGGCAAGAAAATGTGCCCTGGACGAATGAACAATATGTAGTACATCTAGAAACTCCTACTGGTAGCGGAACCTTTACTGTTTTGGATACAGTAACTACACGTGCTTATAGTCATACAGGTTTAGTTAACGGAGAAGAATACTGTTATTACATCGAGGCTATAGGTACCTATAATCTGGCATATATTCAAGATCCATTACTAAATAAGTCTCAGATTGCCTGTGGTATTCCTCTAGATACTATTGCTCCTTGTCCTCCTGATGTTTCGGCAATTGTAGGGGTTTCTGGTTGTGAGGGTGTAGCTGATGCAACACCTGCTACTGATTTATTTAATACTATTAGTTGGCAAAATAATGAGGATTCTTGTGCCAATGATGTCGCACGTTTTAGAGTTTATTTTGCACCTTTTTGTAATGGTCAGTATACACTGGTCGGAGAGTCTGCAGGGCTTACAGATACGTTTATCTTACATCAGCCTGATGTGAACAACTTGGCAGGTTGTTATTATATTACTTCGATCGACTCTGTGGAAGTGAATGGTGGTGGAAATGAGAGTTTGCCAAGTGGTGTAGTTCAGACAGATAACTGTCCAGTTTATAATTTGCCGAATGTATTTACACCCAATGGCGATGATCGTAATGACTTATATGTGCCTTTCAAACCTTATCGCTATATCCAACAAGTAGAATTTAAGGTGCACAATCGTTGGGGACAATTGGTATATGAAACTACAGATCCTGAAATTTCTTGGGATGGCCGAGATATGAATACAGGACAATTACTTGCAGAAGGAGTTTATTATTATACTTGTATGGTCTACGAATCTAGATTAAATCCACAGGAAGCTTATCCTTTGTGTGGATACATACACATTATACATAACTCAAGATAATAGAATGTAGGGTTTCGTCGAATAAATATTTATATTGAACCAATAGATTAAGTATTCAACCTAAGAATAATGTATTTTTAAGTTGACTACACAAAAAAGCTGGAATAGTCAAATTGATTATTTCAGCTTTTAGTTTGCTGAAATTTATGTATCTTTCGCAGACAATCACTGATTATTATCATTATAACCTAGAAGAGTGAAGAATGTATTAGAATTAAAAAAGGTATTAAAAACTTATCAAGAATATACTGCGGTAAATGAGGTGAGTTTTACTATACCTGAAGGAAAAATATTCGGATTATTAGGCCCTAATGGTGCAGGTAAAACGTCTATTATTCGCATCATTACTACCATTACACGAGCAGATGGTGGACAAGTACTTTTTGCAGGAGAACCACTAAATACGGCACATCCTTCTTTGATTGGTTACATGCCAGAAGAACGTGGTTTGTACAAAAAAATGAAGGTTGGAGAGCAGATTATGTATTTGGCTCAATTGAAGGGATTAGATAAGAAGAAGGCCAAAGAACATCTAGATCATTGGCTCAAGAAGTTTGATATTGAGGACTGGAAAAACAAAAAAGTAGAGGAGCTGTCAAAGGGAATGCAGCAGAAAATCCAGTTTATTTCTACTATCATACACAAACCAAAATTACTAATTTTAGATGAGCCTTTCTCTGGATTAGATCCTGTGAACGCTAATTTGATCCGAGATGAAATCTACGAATTGAATCGAGCTGGAACCACTATTCTATTCTCTACTCACCGAATGGAACAAGTCGAACAGATCTGTGAGAACATTGTATTGATCAACAAAGGAAAAAATGTACTGGAAGGTGCCGTAGCAGATATCAAGGAGAATTTTAAAGAAAATTTATTCTTGATTGAGTATAAGAGTGGAAACTTACCTTCAGATCTGGATACCTATGGTCAAATTATTGAGAATAAAGCAGAAAGTGTAGTTATTAAATTACATCCAGAAAAGAATTCTAATGAACTCTTAAAGCACTTGATACATCATGAGGTACAAGTACACTTATTCCAAGAAATATTACCCACATTGAACGAAATTTTTATAAAAATAGTAGGAGGAAAGTCTGATGAGTAAATTATGGCTAATTACAAAACGAGAGTATTTGTCACGTGTTAAGAAGAAAACATTTATTCTCACAACCATTTTAGCACCTATTGGTTTTGTGATCTTTTTTATTGCTCTGATCTTTATCATGTCCTCAGGGGTAGAGAAGAAACAAATGGCAATATTGGATGAATCCAACATATTAGAAGGACAAAAACCCGCGGATAATATGGTCTATTTTACGCTGGTAAAAACGCCTTTGGAGGAGTTGAAAACAAGCTTTGAAGAAAAAGGATTTAATGGCTTTTTGCATATCCCCGCTGGTGCTAAACAGGATTCTAGTAACACTGTCAAACTTAAAACACTGAATATTGAGTATTACTCTAATGAACAGTTAGGTGTAAATACCTTAGGTTTTATAGAGAAATCACTAGCTGCTCGACTGAAACAATTGAAAATTAAAAAGGTAGGTTTAGATCCTAATGTTCTCAAGAGTTTAGAAACGGATATTGAGCTTATTCCTAAAAATCTAGATCCAGAGAGTAAGGATGAAGCCTCCAAATATAGAGTTTATGTTGCTACATTTCTGGGTGGTGCTATGATGTTTTTAATCTACTTAGTGATTTTTATCTATGGAAACATGGTAATGCGTTCCGTGATGGAAGAAAAGACAAATCGAATTGTAGAGGTAATTATCTCATCAGTTAAGCCTTTTCAGCTGATGCTGGGTAAGATTGTAGGTGTAGGAGCAGTAGGCTTGACACAATTTGCAATTTGGGCAATTGTTTTTCCCTTGTTGTATCTAGGTGTTGGTTTACTTTTCTCAGGGCAGTTGCAAGAGATGCAAGAGATAGCAACGGCTTCTGGTGGAGCTCAAGCTTCTAGCGAACAGGTGGAAAGCATTGCCATGGCTATGCAAGAAATTTGGAGTTTTGATTATACTAATATTGTGCTTTTCTTTATCTTCTTTTTTCTATCAGGCTATGTTTTGTATGCCTCACTTTTTGCAGCAGTTGGTGCCGCTATGGGAGATGACTGGGGAGAAGGTCAATCTTTGACCTTGATTATTGCTATTCCTGTGATGATTGCTTTCTATATGGGGGTGGCTACTATCGAAAATCCAAACAGTAGCTTGGCTTTATTCTCTTCGATGTTTCCTTTGTTCTCACCTGTGGTAATGCCTGCTCGGATTGTATTTGATCCACCTCTGTGGCAAATTCTACTGTCCTTAGGACTACTCATAGCAACTTGTTTGTTCTTTATTTGGATATCAGGTAGAATCTATAGAGTGGGAATCTTGATGTATGGTAAAAAGATTACAGTCAAGGAAATGGCTAAATGGATTTTCCGACGAGATTAACCACTCAGCTTTACACATTGAATATTCGGTGGTGCTGTGTTAAGCAATATAGGGCTATCTTAGACACACTCTAAAAAGATAAACCGTAAAAAAATGAATCCAAATAAGGTTTTGGGTTCATTTTTTTATTGGTACAGGGCTAAGGTCTTGCGCTGAATATTGATGTATTTCGTGTCTAAAACGAAGTAAAATCCCTTGAATTTTTCCATTAAATCTAATTCTTAAATAACTTCTATATAAAAAATAGTATCTTAAAGGTACCCTTAAATATTCTTACATTCTGAAGTTGTTTAAAAATTATCTTCATTGTATCAAAATCATTGATTTTATCCACTTTTAACTTCATTGAGCCTTTCAGGCTTAGCTTCACCGAACTCTTTGGATCTAATAAGATTAAAGAGTGCTTTCATATTATAATTTACAATAGATTTATACATGTTCTTAGGTATAAGTAAACAATAAAGAATGTATTTTCTTAACCTTAACTAACATCTTTATGAGCTTAGAAAATCAAATTTCATCCTTAAAAAGTCTATTATCAGACAAAAAAATTGAGGAGACTATTAAGCAAACAGAAGCATTACTTAAACAACATGGAGATAATGCGGAACTACTCAAAATTAATGGTACTGCTTGGTTGGCAAAAGGAGATAGCATTAATGCCAAGTATTTTCTCTATAGATCATTACGATTTGATCCGGAAAATACATCAACCCTTGCCACTCTTGCAGCTATGTTGATCAAACAAGAAAAACTTGTTGATGCAGAGGAGATCTTAGAAAAGATTTTAGCGATTAATACCACAGATTTTTTTGCATTGAGATCCATGGGAGATCTAAAATTAAAATCTTCTTATCATACTTTTGCATTAGATTACTACGAAAAGTCATTACAATCGGACCAATTTAATCAAGTATCTCTTGAACATCAGGTAGATCTACTTACCAAATCCCTTGCATGTTGCATCAATGTAGGACATTACAACAAAGCTTTAGAGATCATTAGAGAATATCCTGTAGATGGTTTTGATGAAAATCTATTCTTAGCTAAGCGCAATATTTACTTAGCAAAGGGAGATGAATATAAAACTCAGATCTTAGATTGTACTCGTAAATTACACGAAAATACAGCAGAAAATATTATCTACATTATCGATCTTATTAAGTTCTTGAGAGAAGAAAACCCTGTAGATGAAATTACTCAACTTATCGCTAAGGGCATGCAACTAAATATAGAAGGAGAAGCAAGAGTCATTTTATTGAAAGAGGCTGGAGATTTCTATATTGAATCCAAAAAATGGGAAGATGCAATTTCTACCTACAAAGAATTATTTGAATTGGAAAATGATGTTTTCTATCTGCAGCAATTAGCATATGCCAGAGAAAATATCAAGGATTACAAAAATGCATTAATGGATGTTAGTAAGGCTATGAAACTAGCAGGAACAGCCAGTGCATCCCTACTTGCTCAAAGGGCGGGCCTTTTTATAAAAACTAAGATTTACGATAAAGCAATTACTGATTATACCAACTTAATCAAGTTATTCCCAGATGATAATCAAGCAGATGCTTTCTACAACTTAGGATTGATCTACCACAAGCTAGAAGATAAGCAAAATAGTGTAAAAATGTTATTGAAAGCGGATATGGAAGGTCATCTAAAAGCAAATGAGTATTTGTTGAAAAAATTCCCACAACAACTTATTAAAATCAGAACGAAGAGCACAGAGAAATTCAAGGCACAGTTTGCCGATGCGAAAGTCCGTAACCTCAAGTCTGTAATTCTTAATAAAGCTTTTGAAAAAGTCTGGTCTTCGGATATCAAAAAGAATATCAAATCCTTCGAAGAGCAAATTCCTTTTCTAAAATTAGAGTTTGTTGAAAACTACTTGAATAAATTAGCAGCAGAAGTATTCATTATTACACCAGAAGCAATCTTGTATAATGATGGGAACCAAGAACCATTAGAAGCTTTCTACAGTGTTGATATGGAGTCTGAACATGCTATTATCCTAAATGTTCAGCCTGTAAAAGGGGGAGAACCTAACCAGATGAAAGTTGTGATAAACAATGATAATTTGATTGTTCACTATCCTTTAACAAATATTGAAATTCCACCAAAGTACTTTTTACCCAAGGATAAAGCTAATGAAAATCAGTTAGCCTTTTTTAACAAAAAGTCATTAGGTACACCTTATCACGAATCTGTGGAAAAGAAAGTACAAGAATTCATCAACTAACCCTTTTTAGAACCATTTAAAGCATAAAAAAATGTCGAACTTAGCAAAAACACTCGAGAGGTTCAAAGCAGATATTAAGTCGCTTGCCGAAATAAAAAAAGCAAAAGCAGAGGCCAAGACTGCATATGATAAAAAAAGGGTTGAACTTGATAAACTAACAGAGCCAGAAATTAAGAAACAGGGTAAGAAAGTAGCTCTAGAAAATATCGCGGATCTGAAAACGAAACAGAATAACTTCAGAAACAAGAATAATGAATATGCAGATACACTTCTAAAGGTTCAGGGAGACTTTGAAGAAACTTATTCCACTGTTCTCCATTCTTTGGTAGATACGGTCTATGATGCTCGAAAAATGATGCATTATCTAGCAACAGCAAAAGATCACACTGATTCTGATTTTGTAAAAGACAAGGAAGCAATCAACGCATATCTTCAAAAATACACAACAACTGTCAAGTTTGATGAGACGACAATCAATGGATTAATTAGTGAAGCTAAGAAACTTACTAAGTTCTTGAATTCCAATGAGCGGAAAAAACTAATGAACGCTTTTGCTCGTCATGAAAAAGAGGATTTAAAAAATCTATTGACATTCATTCAAAAAAGATCAGAATTAGAAGAAATCTTAAAAGATCTCAACTTAAGTGAAAAAGTAGATAAACTACCTACTGCAGATGAGGTCATTACTAATTACGCCCGATTCATCCCTCAAATCTATGATGCCAAAGAAGATGAAGAGCTCTCAATGAACGATGCACTTAATGTGGCATTTTCTGCCTTTTTCCCAGAGAATGAAGCTAAAAAATCAGTAGAGTTTAAGCGAAATTTTGAAATATCAATAATGGTTCCTCTCTATGCAGATCCAATTATTGTTGTTTCATTTGATTTTAAGTTAGAGTTCGAATTTAAGGCTGAAGCATCTGCTACTGCTTCTTCCAAAGGATCTATTTCTTCGGTCTCTATCGAAGCAAAATGTTCGGTTTCTTTTGGTGTAAGTGTTGCACTTAGTCTTAGAATTATTCAGCTGATCAAAGCATCAATCAACGCAGGGATCTTCTTTGAAACTTCTATTGGAGCCAAAGCAGAATTGAAAAACCAAATTGCCTACTTTGGAGGTGAAGCTGGCCTTAGCGCTGAGTCAAAGCTTATTGCTAAAACTTGGATTTCACTTTCTATCTGTGGTCCAGTCTCCCTTATAATTGAAGCTGCTACAGGAAAGAAACCTGAATTAAGATGGATGATGGGAGAGCTTGCTCTATTCAAATTAGCATTGGAGAAAAAAGCGGAGTTAAAGCTCGATCCTATGGGCGAAGGATTTAAGGCTGAAGCCAACTTTCGTCCTTTGAGAGATGGTTTTACAGTAGAGTTTATTGGTAAGGAGGAAATTAAACGCAAGTTAAATGAAAAATACAATAATAAACTTGCTGTAATCAAACAGCAGTTTCTTAGCAACGATGAAATGATGAAAGCTCATGATGACAAAGTTGCTTTGTTGAAAAAATTTGATGTTCTTGACTTTGATGCTGGAGATAGCAACAATGACTTCAAAAAGAAAGTGCAGCACCGTACTAGTTTTATG
>JAKVCT010000235.1 GCA_022448995.1 Saprospiraceae bacterium | reverse complement strand
GCTCTGCGAAGCAAACCTCCTTACAAAAAGGCTGCTTGAATTATCCCATAACTAATTATGTCCACCTACTTACTTAGCTATCTTCTGGCTCCTCTGTCAAGATAATTTTCTGCTGAATAGGTCCGTATACTAAGCGTCCCATATCATCCAATAACTCTAACTGAATAAAGTGTTCTCCCATACCTAGCCCTTCTATATAGTAAGGTTCCCATTTATGAAGTAAAAACTCTTCCTGATTAACTTTTAATCTTACTTGATTACCTCCCTCTTCTATGGAAGTATTCATTAAATAAAAATCTAAAAGAATCTTTTTTGTATCCTCATTTTTAAAAAGACCCACAGGGGCACTATAAATAATCAAAGGATTTTGTATATTTGTACTACGAACAATCTGTCCATTATGAACCTCTATATCTTTGGCAATAGCTTTATAATCCCCTTTGAAACTTTCGTGATACGATTTTGCAAGCAATGCAAAGAGTTGATGTTTACCATCATCTAGAACGTAACTAAAATTTAAATCTGTCTTTAATACAATTTTTTTATTATTCATATTGAGACGAAGATGGTTACCTTTCTTTGTTATCTGAGATAGACAATCATCTGCGTTTGGTGTCGGTGCTCCTAATGGGAAATGATGTATTCCCATTTTCATTCGATACTCCTGATAACTATGTCCAAAAATCCCGGCTTTGGGATATTCGGCAACCTCATTCAAAAAGTTAACAGGATACACTTTTATTAAATTTCCTTTCTTGTCTTGTTTGGTGGGTTCTTGTGAAGGAACCTTTTTCGATATTGTTTTTGGTGTCTTGTCTGTGTTGGAATCACTAGATTCTTCAACACAAGCACTGCAACAAAGCAATGAAACCACTCCCAATAATAGTAAGCTTACGTTTCGAACTAAATACATATAGATTCTATTTATTGCAATAAATTTAAAATTAGATAATATGATATTAAATTGTAATCTAATGTACAATATTGCAAGGATTATCTAAAGTCTTTGACAGAATTAAGTAATTAATTGTGAACTAACAATAAAATTAATAAATGTAAAGGACAAGTTAATCGAAACATTCAGAGGCTTGATAGCCTGTTCTATAAGCCATTGATAGATAGTTGTTTTTACAAAAAATAAGAACCTGAGCCTATTGTAGCGGTCTGTTTAAAACAAAAGTTGAGGTATCCAAAAATTTTAGATTTTTTAACTTGTTTTTAAAACAGCAAAGGAATTAGGCTAAAAAACTTTAAGAAATCAGTATATTTACACCAAATATCCCTACTGAGGATTAGAGGGTGTTCTGGAATATAAATTTATTTTTACTTTTAACAAAAACTAGCAACAAATGAGTGTCATAAAGGGTCTACTACTTCTTTTTTGTATTAGCTTCATCAGCTTTGCCCAAGCCCAAGATATACACTATACGATGTTTGACATGGCGCCAATTCGCATGAACGCTGCGCAAACAGGCTTTTTTGAAGGTACATTTCGTATTGGAGGGATTTATCGTTCACAATGGCAGGGTATGAATCCAAGTGGAGCAACAACTAATAAATTTGGGGGATATCAAACTCCACATGCTTATATCGATGTGCCTTTTGGCTTCCGTAAAAAGGGTTCCAGTGGTCCTATGAAGAACTGGGCTGGTGTAGGGGTAACATTTATGAGCGATCAAGTAGATGAATATTCTACTATTAATGCTACCTTGGCTTTAGCTTATCACTTAGGATTTGGCCAACGCGGAAATACTCGTCTGTCTTTTGGTGTACAGGGTGGGATTGTACAAAATCAGATTGATGCCTCTGGATTCTTGTTTGAAGATGGTATCAGAACTGGTGGAGGTATTGATAATTATGTAACGTCTGCAGATAATGCATTGGCTAACAATTCCGCATCTTATGCTGATTTCTCTGGTGGATTATTATTTGCACATCGTGCAAGTAGTGGTTTTAACCTAGAGACAGGTTTTGCCTTGAATCACTTCACACAGCCTACTTATAATTTTACAACTGGATCGGCAGGTGCAATCAAACTTCCAATGACGATGTTAGCACATGCTATTGTTGATGTACCTCTTTCTGAGCGTTTATTATTGCGTCCAATGGTATTTTACCAAAACAACCGTAACGCGCAAGAAATTAATGCTCAAGCATTATTCGGTATCCACTTCAATGACATGAAAGATATTACCTTATACTTGGGTGGTGGTTACAGAATTGAAGATGCTGCTTTTGCACGCATTGGTTTTGATCTCAAAGGATTACGTTTAGGATTTGCATACGATATCAATACTCGTCCTGCATTAACCCCAACCTCTGCCACTAATAATTTCAGCAGACCAATGGGATTCGAAATTGGATTGTCTTATATTGCTAAGATTTATAAGAATCCAGTTGTTAAAGAAATCTTATTCTGCCCTCGTTTCTAATTCTCGGATGGTTACGACTAGCCTTAACATATAATCCATAAGATAATGGACTTGTAAAACTACCAAATGGTATGGAACAAATCCATTCAATTGATTACACTAATCCATCTATACAAAATATATTAACTACAATGAAAACAATCCTTCCAATCCTTGCCGTATTGTTCTTTGGAATCCAAATGGGATGGGCACAACCTGTAGGAGGTCAAATCACCAAGGACAAACTGATGCAAATCGGTGACGACAATAATGGCAAAGAAGATACCTATAACGCTCTAGATTTTTATACCAGAGCCTGGGAGAAAGATGAAAAAGATGTTTTAGCTATCTTCAAAGTAGCTAGCATGCACAACAAACTAAGAGACTATCAAAATGCAGCAACCTGGTACAAACGCCTAGTAGATGCAGATACTGATGAAAAATACCCTTTGGCACGTTATAACTATGCTATGGTACAAAAGCTTAATGGTGAATACGAAGAGTCTATCAAGGAATTCACTGCTTTTGCAAATAGCTATGACGGCGAAGAAAAAGACTATTATACAAAGCGTGCAAATTTAGAAGTTGAAGGTGCACGTTATGCAATTAAAATTGGTAGTGAACCTAGCGAAACCTTGATTATTGAGAATGCAGGTCGTAGTATCAACTCTCCTTCTACCGAAGGTGGTGCTTTTCCTTTAGGGCGTGATACTATTTTGTACTCTTCTTTGTATTCTGATTCATTGATTTATGTTGAAGAAGCTGAAGACTATGAGAAATTTGCTCGTATCTATCAAGCTATCCGTTCAGCAGATGGAGAAGGATGGGAAAAAGGAGAACCTTATCAGCCCGATGTTATCGAAAAGAAAGAGTTTCATACTGTACAACCTACAATGACACCTGACGGAAAAACATTTTTCTTTGTTCGTGCACAGTTAGGAGGAAACATGTTGGTAAATAGCCGTATCTATAGTGCTCCTATTGCAGATGGTAAAATTGGAGAACCTAATGCATTATCTTTTAACTCTGCTAATTACAGCTGTAAGAATCCACGTGTAGCTACAATTGGTGGTACAAACTATCTATTATTCTCTTCTGACATGGAAGGTGGAGAAGGTGGATGGGATATTTGGTATGCTGAAATCAAAGAAGATGGTAGTACTTTTGAACCTATAAACATGGGTAAAATGGTCAACACCTTTGTTGATGAAATCACTCCTTATTTTGATGCTAACGAGAATATATTATACTTTAGCTCTAATGGTCACCCAAGTATGGGAGGTTTAGATATATTCAAAAGCCAACATTCTGGTGGTGGTATGGAAAACTGGGGAACAATTGAAAATATGGGTCCTGGATTTAGTACTCGTGTAGATGATTTTGGTTTTATTATCAATCTTACTGGTAATGATGATTGTTATGGTTATGTTGTTTCTAATCGTCCTGGTACTATCTCTCTGAAGAGTGAGACTTGCTGTGATGATATCTTTTCTGTATTGATGCCTGAACGTTGTGATATTGTTTGTAATGTAGATATTATGGACAAAGATTCTGGTGAAGATCTTGTAGGGGCAACCGTTGAGTTAGTAGACAAATCTACTGGTCAAGTATTAGAAACAGTTACCAATACTGAAGGAAATGATTATGTATTCTTACTACAACATGGTAAAGAGTATGATATTCGTGCTAAGAAAGATGGTTTTGAGGCTGGTAATACTGATGTAAGCACGATGCCTGATGTCTTGGGTGAAGAAATTACAAAACCTATTACGATTGACAAAGAAGCATTCTTACGCGAGATGGGACTTGTGGTAGATGTTTTTGACTTAAAAACTAATCAACCTATCAATGGTGCTACTGTTTATGTAATGGATGCGAATGGAAAAGAAATAGAGAAGAAAACAGAAACTGGTAATCGTTTTACATTTGTTGTACCACGTACCAAAGACTACAAAATCCGTGTAGAGAAAGAAGGATTTATGACTGAAAATGGTAAGGATCAAGCAAGTGTAGCAAAAGCTGATTTGGTTAATCTACAGAAGTTATATATCTATGCTCCTCAGTTTCCTATCCTAGTAAACATTTTGTTTGACTTTGATAAGTATAATATTCGTGAAGATGCACGAGTTATCTTGGATAAAACTCATGAGGTGCTAACAAAATTCCCAGATACTCAAATTGAAGTAGTTGGTCACACGGATTCTAAGGGTACTGACGGTTATAATGAGCGTTTATCTCAGAAACGTTCTAATGCTGCTATGAACTACTTAGTGAAAAAAGGAATTGATAAAGGTCGCATGGCTCCTGTATGGAAAGGAGAAAAACAACCTGCAGAAGCTAATGAAAATGCAGATGGTTCTGACAATCCAGAAAATCGTCAATTGAATCGTCGTGTTGAGTTTATTATCAAAAAAGGTAGTCTTGGTAAGGTCTCTAAGCCAAATGAAGAAATGATAATGACAGAAAGCGGAAAAAAAAAACAATAGGTGAAAGCGTTAGGGTAAATCCGATGGATATGCCAAAGGAAAAACCTATCACAACACTAAAATTTGACCAAAAAGAATTGCATTTAGGTGCTCATGTTTTTGGTACATCTAAGAATTTTGAAGTTGAGTTCACCAATACGGGTAAAGAACCTTTAGAATTTACACACGTTCAGGGATCTTGTACTTGTACAGAGGTGACCTCCTATCCTAGGAAACCCATCGCACCAGGTGCAAAAGGAAAAATTAAATTTGTATTTAATTCTGAATATGCAGAAGTGCGTGATAAGTATGATACAGGTTTAGAGATGTATGGTAATGTTGATGATGGTGTGTTCTTATATCCTATGACAGTAGATGTGAAACCTAAAAAATAAGTTTTAGCTTCACTATAGTTTTGAAAGAAAAGGTCTGAATGTATGCATACGTTCAGACCTTTCTGCTTAAATAACAGCCTTATGAACAAATTATTTCTTCTTATATTTCTAATTTGGAGTAGTATAGCCCTCAATGCTCAGAAAAAAGCTCCATCCTTATATCTTGGATACTGGGGCCCTATTCCTGTGGGTGCAAAGATTGGAGTAGATTATCCCATTCTCCAAAAATTAGCAGAAAAACAAATTGAACGTAAACGAGGAGGAAAAGTACTTAGCCTAAAAAAACGACGTAAGCATGAACTTCTGGGTAGTTTTAGTATTGCTTACACTCCCTATACTCATGCACACAACTTTCTGCTAAATCCAGAAATTGCTTATAGACGTACGATTAATAATGGCTATTTTATTGATCTATGGTTGGGTTTTGGCTACGAAAATATCTTGAATAAAGGAAAAACCTTTACGGTAGATAACAATGGGAATGTAAGTACGGTTCCTGCTGCTAGCCGAGGTTATTTTGCTCCTAGTTTTTCTTTGGGTATGGGATATGATCTAAGTATGGAAGAAATTTTTCCCTTGGCTATCTATCTCAAACTCATGCTTATTGGACGTACTAGTTACAACAATTTAAATGGAATTATCAATGGTAGAATTGATTTGGGGGTCATGTATAAGTTCTGAAAGCTAAAAATATATTCATTATGTATAAATACCTATTCTTATCTATACTATCTAGTTTCTTATTCATGACTGCCTGCGATAAAGAAGCTATGCCAGATGATGTGATTGTTATTAGAAATGAAGGGGCTGATATGCCTGCTTATATTTATGGTAATAAAGATTCTAAATGTTTTATCTTACTTCTTCATGGTGGTCCTGGAGGAAGTGGCTTAGAGTATCGTTCGGGTGCTTATGTCGCTGCTTTAGAACAAGAATATGCTATGGTTTATTGGGATCAACGTGGACAAGGAATGGCACATGGGAACTATGCTTCTAGCGTAGTCACCGTAGATCTGATGATTGAAGATTTACATAAATTAGTTCTTGCCTTAAAACATAATTATGGCCAAGATATCAGTATTTTTCTGATGGGACACAGTTGGGGAGGCTTATTAGGAACAGGTTATGTAGTAACAAGTGATTATCAAAACCAGTTGAAAGGCTGGATTGAAGTAAGTGGTGCACATGATTATCCCAAAAATGATGTGGAACTGGTTAAGATGTTTGTTGAAATTGGTACAGAGGAGCTAAATAATGGAACTAGTTATAGCACAGAATGGCAAGAGATTATTGACTATGCCCAAAGCTTGGATACTAATAATATTTCTTATGATGAAAGTGTGCAGCTTAATCAATATGCCCATAAGGCTGAGAGCTATATCGCAGCTGTGAACGAGAGTGATTATTCTAATTTGTATACTTATAATGTAGATAATTTTACCTCTACAATTTCAGGTAATGTGACCAATCAAACCTTGAATGATAATGGACTAAATATAGCCACCTATACAAATGATCTGCATAAAATTACCATACCGAGCTTAATCCTTTGGGGAAAATATGATTTTGTTGTTCCACCTAGTTTGGGCTACGAAGCGATGCAGCTAATAAGCTCTACTGACAAAGAACTAGTGATTTTTGAGCATTCTGGACACTCTCCTATGGATACAGAAGCTGATGCTTTTGTGAGTGTAGTCAGAAATTTTGTAAATGCACACAAATAGTCCGTTTTACTTTGTAGAGCTCTTTGTTTTCTGATCACTTTTACTCTGCTTTTGTACCTCTAGGCACAAACTAACGCAGAATAACAACAATAATACAGAAACACAAAGTGCTCTACAAAGCTAAACGTCCCGAAGTAAATTTCCTAAAAGAAGCTCTTAAGCATCTTGATTTTCTTCTGTTGTTGCTTCTACCATCTCTCCTGCAGCAGCTTTGTCGTCCTCTGTCTCCTCAATCTCTACAACTTCTTCCTCTAGATCTAACAAATCTCTCTGAATCAAAAAGTTATACCATTTGATTAATTTCTTAATATCTGAAATTAATACCTTATGACGATCAAATGTAGGTAAAATTTCGCCAAAATATTCACGAATTTCTCCTGAACTCGCATTTGTTTTCACAGGCTCACCATGTTTTAGCATGCCCATAAATACAGTTTTTAATTCTACAGTTCCGTCCCCATCTGTTGTATAAATAGAGATAGATTCTAATGGTGTAAACTGGTGTATACGACCTGAAACAAAGAAACGTTTCTTGGTATCAAAATCCTCTACAATTAACCCATTTTTACGGTTGGCTGCCATTTTGTAAATTCCCGGTCTGCCACTGATAGCTACTAGCTTATCTAAGTTCATGATTAGTCGACTTATTTTTGATTAATACAAATACATAATAGGTACCCATATAAAAATTAGCTGTACTGAGTTCACAGTACACTTTATCTTGTCCAATTACTTAAGTAATTAGTCAAATATTCTCACATACATTTTCTGCTTCTTTTAAAAAATTTATACTTCAAAAATATTCGTAACAACCTGCTGTTGATTTTATCAAACTTGCAGGTGCAGTCTGTCTTTTCTGTATTGAAATTCTTCAAAATAACTCAAATATATTCTGC
>JAKVCT010000234.1 GCA_022448995.1 Saprospiraceae bacterium | reverse complement strand
AACCCATCGAATTTCAATCCTATTATTCCGCAAACGTCCTTTTTCTGTAGTATTAAGCGCGATATTCATACTGCTTCCCTTGCCTACAGGAGTAATTTGCACCATCCTAGCCCCTTTTTTTACTAGATAATCTCTAATAGACTGAGCTTGGTATTTTGTAAATACAAAATTCATAGCTTCATCATTAGTATCATCAGTATGTGCCGAAACTTCTAGTTGAACATCAGGGTTAGTTTTGAGAAATAGAGCTAAAGAGTCTAGATCTTTATGCTTGATATCTTTTAGGTCGGGTGTACCTAGGTTAAAGCGCAATCCTTCGAGAATGTAACGTTGTTTGGGAACAAGATTAGTAGTACTCTCAAATACAGGGAGTTGTATTGTTTTAAATTCTTCTATGGAAATAGCATCAAGAAATAAGTAAGAACATTCTTTTTGTGATCTACCTTCAAAAACGTCCTTATTATTATTGGCAAAACTTCCAATAGCTAAATGTGATTCGTTTCCTTTGGCAATATAAATAGCATGAATAGTTTCCCATTCGTAACGAGCACTAATTTCTTCTTGTTGGTTATTCTGCAAAATCAAAGCATGATCATCTATTTTACGATGTTTTTTTGTTTTTTCTAAGGGTTTGTCTGAGAATAACAACCCTAAATCTCGGATAGGTGTATTACACATTTCACCCGAAAAGCGTACACGCATTTTTACCAGATACTTTTTATCCTTTTCTAACGTTTTTTTCAAGCTACCTTGCAAATAATCACCTTGTACATCTAATCCTATTCCAGCAAAAGCGTCACCTTCACTAGCAGGAGGCATGTCAATGCGTTGGATATACGCCTTTTCTTCCTTGCTCATATAGCAGGCATAACTCCAAAAAGTAGGCGAACCTGCAACCGCCGACCAATCAGCGACACCTTCTAATTGAATCGTACCTTTGTTGGTTTCTGAGCATTGTTGACCTTCTTCAAAAGAAGGATTTTTTACCAAATTTTGTCCAAAACTGTTTCCTGCGTAGGCTAGGCTTAGAATAAATAATATTGTCTTTGTCATAGGATGATATTGTATTGATCTGTAACACAGAACTGTTGTTCCCTGTATAAGTTGTCTCAAAATATTACTTTAAATAAAATGTAGTTTTAGACCATATAGAGTTGTTTGATTTTTAGAGTGGATTGACTACTCTGATTAGTACATCTAAAAAAATAATACCAAACCATTCCAAAAAGCACAGAATTTGAACATAATACTTTGTTAAGAAGTGATTTTTTGTGTAAAAGAAACGTTTTATCCTTCTTTATCGTATTGATCCAATTCAAAAGCTTCTACAATTTTTATTAATTTTTTCCCGTAAGACGAATCTGTAGCATAACCTGCAGCTTGTAAGCCCTTTGCCCAGTTTTTGTAATCATGTTTAGGTAAATCAAAGAGATGTTTATAGCGTTTTTTGAGTAGAACCTTGCTATGTTCACGAAAACTAAACCAGGGCGTTTCAAAAACTCTAAACATATCATAACGTGTATCATCTGTATAGTTTACACAACGACAACCTATACATTTTTTCTTACATTTTATTCCAAAATGATTGTTTTCTTTTTTAGCTAATTGACTATCACCAGCATTACTTTCGAGCAAACCCTGTGCAAGTGTAATACTTGCAGGAATATTGAAAAGCTGCGCTTCTTCTTGAGCAATATCTTTATATTTTTTGATATAATTCAAGCATTTTTTCTTTTTATATTCTACAATAGTAGGGTCAATATTATGTCTTTGAGCATATTCGGGATTGAGTATAAGACCAAGATTAGAGTATTTTAGGGCTTCTTTTTGTTGTGCTTCGTTGAGTGCTGCACCCACTGCAGTTGCTTCATTAGCCAGATTCAGTGCATATCGAATATCCGATTGGCGATCCCTAATGTCCTCCCACCAAATCCCTGATTGAATTTCAGGATTATTAGTAAATTGGGAGCTTGAGTTTATGGAAGAAGGTTGTTCATAGTAAAATCCACTGGTTGGATTTCCTACTGAGAAATAAAAGGCAATATTGTCAAAGGATAGTAGTAAAAAAAAGACGAGTAACACAGCCGCAATGGCTATGTATTTAAATGCTTGCTGCATATAAGGAGTTGAGTGTTGAGATAAGGTTGATTAATGAATGTTTCTTGTGATCTATATACTATAACTATACGCATTTAGGTTAGTAGAAGGTTCAAAAGTAGGCTTTTTCTACATAGTTTTTAAAGAAGTTGTCTAAGAGCTTGTCTAAATTTATCACATTATTCAAATCACGAAGTGTTCAGCGAAGCTAATCCTAATTGTAAATAGGTTCTAAAAGTAGTAACTATACTAAAGATTTTAAGTAATAGGCTAAATGTTCTCGTAGTTATCTTTAGTCGATTTTAAGTAAGCTATGTTCTGCTTATTAAAGTTGAAAAAATCATTCTAAACTTATTTTACGATTACTTTTGTCTTCTTACTTAAAACAATTTTTGTAAAAATACTTTGTTGAGGTATTTTCTATCCAATTCTAAGTGTTTTTTACTATTTCTATTCGGAATAAATATAAAGAGAAAGGATAATTTCATTTAACTTTAGCATTACTAACAGATTTTTAGCATTTTTGTAAGCTGTAACACATTCTAACTTAACAGTTCGTTGATTTTTTAATTTTCTAGCAACTCCGAAGGGCTTAACGCAGTTGAAATTAAAAAAATATTTTTCCTTACTAATTGTCAATTAATTACGGAAAACTTACGAACTAAGGCTGAGTTTAACTATTCAATCATATTATGACAAAGGAATCACCAAATCACAACAATCATTCATTTTCATCACTACAACGTAATCAGTACATTCAAGATCTCAAAAACCAAGAATTTGATCTTTTGGTTATCGGAGGAGGTATCACAGGTGTGGGAATTGCACTAGATGCAGCAACACGAGGATATAAAACCGCCTTGATAGAGAAACGAGATTTTGCATGGGGAACAAGTAGTCGTTCTACCAAATTAATTCATGGAGGATTACGCTATCTAAAACAATTAGAATTTGGATTGGTACATGAGGTAGGCGTAGAGCGTGCCATTGTGCATAATAATGCACGTCATGTTGTGATCCCTGAACGGATGCTGTTGCCCATCATTGAAAAAGGATCTTTGGGAAAACGTTTGAGTTCAATTGGATTATGGATTTATGATCGTTTGGCGAATGTAGCCAAAGATGAGCGCAGAAAAATGTATTCTAAAGAGAAAATAATGGAGTTAGAACCATTGGTTCGAACAGATATTCTAAAAGGGGGAGGTTTGTATTATGAATATAGAACAGATGATGCTCGTTTAACTATTGAAACGGCTAAAACGGCTGTTGCAAATGGTGCCACTTGTTTGAATTATGCAAAAGCTGTTGAGTTTTTATATAAAGAAGGAGGCTGGGTAAGAGGAGCAAAGGTAAAAGATACCTTGTCAGGAGAAATATTTGATATCAAAGCTCGAAGAGTGGTGAATGCAACAGGCCCTTGGGTGGATAAGTTGCGTGCAATGGATACAGATGGGGTGAAAGAGAAGCGACTGCACTTAACCAAAGGTGTACATATTGTTGTACCTAGAGAACGATTACCTATTCAACAATCTGTTTATTTTGATGTGGAGCAGGATTCTAGAATGGTTTTTGCTATACCTCGTTTTGGAGTGACTTATATTGGAACGACTGACACTACTTATGGGGAAGATATCAATAGACCTATTGCTACTAGAGAAGATGTAGACTATATTTTAGCTGCAGCTAATTATATGTTTCCTACCGCAAAATTAACTGTTAATGATGTAGATTCTACTTGGGCAGGTTTGCGACCATTGATCCACCAAGATGGAAAGTCTCCCTCTGAACTTTCGCGTCGAGATGAGTTATTTTATGCGACTTCTGGACTTATTTCTATTGCTGGTGGAAAATTGACAGGTTATCGGAAGATGGCAGAACGTGTAGTGAATTATGTAGCTAAAACCTTGAAGGATAAGCGTCCATGCAAAACAAAGGATTTGCCCTTGGGAGGAGGCGATTTTCGATCTGATAATGAGTTTGAATTATTTATTGAAAAGCGGGCAGGTGAAGCTAAACAAATTCTTGTGGAACCCGTAACTATAGCTCGTCTAGCTTATCGTTATGGCAAAGCTATTGATATTATCATAGATAAGGCTTTTGAATTGTATCCAACTATAAAAGATCCTAGGGAACGTATTGTGGCTGCAGAACTTTGGTATGGAATTAACTATGAAATGGTAAATAACTTAAATGATTTCTTAATTCGTCGAACAGGACGTCTATATTTTGATCGACCTGAGTTAGAAAAGATTTATCCATTGGTTGCTGATCAAATGCAAGAACAGTTAGGTTGGACAGATGCTCAGAGAGACCAAGCAGTCAAGAGTTTTGAGCAAGAATACTTTGAGGTAGTCAATTTTAAAAACTAGAATTATGTGGAATCCTGATTTATATCAGAATACATTATTATTTGCAGGTAAGGCACATTTAGACCAAAAACTTCCTGGAAGCCCCATTAGTTATCTAGCACATATAGCAGCTGTTTGCTCGGAAACGATGCATGCAGTTCTAGTGGATACTAGCCGAAAGTGGGATGTTGATTTTGCAATGCAGTGTGCGCTTTTACACGATGTTGTTGAAGATACCAAGTGTAGTTTACAAGATATTGATGACGCTTTTGGTGAGCGAGTTGCAGAAGGCGTTTGGGCATTGACCAAGGATGAGGAGCTACCTAAAGAAGCGCGTATGGAAGATAGTTTATCCAAAATTTTGGGGCAGCCGGATGAGATTAGAGTGGTAAAATTAGCAGATCGAACCTGTAATTTAAAAAAACCTCCTTTTTATTGGAAATCTGAAAAAATAAAAGCGTATCAGCTAGAAGCAAAAATGATTTTAGAGCGTTTAGGTGGTGTGAATAAGGTGGTGGAAGACCGTTTGCGACAGCGCATGGAAAGTTATCAAAAGTTTATTTAATTACTAATATCAATTAATGTCCCCTATGAAGAAAATTATATTTTTTGCCATTGTTTTTTGTTGCTTATTTATCAATAAAGAGGCTTCAGCACAAAAAGTATACAAAGTTGATTATGAGTCTCGTGCAGATGTGAAAGTGTATGTGGTAGACTACGAATCTCGTGCAGATTTAGTAGTATACAAGGCTGATTATGAATCTCGTGCTTCTGGAAATAAAGGTATCTGGTATTTTGTTGATTATGAATCTCGTGCAGATGTAAAGGTGTACTTTGTAGACTATGAGTCTCGCGCTGATTTGAAGGTTTACTATGCTGATTATGAGTCTCGCGCAGGCTGGAAGAATAGCAGCAAGAAGAGCTTGATGGAATAAAAAGACCACAGACCTCGTAGGTTTCCACAGACCTCGTAGGTTTCTAAAACCTACGAGGTCTGTGGAAAAAGGTTATACGATGCCTAGCGGCTTGAATTGGCTACCCAGCACCATCTTATCATCCACCTTTAGCCAAGATTTGAGTACATCAGCATACACTCTTCTGAAATCCACTTCAAAAGCCAAATCTCCTTTATTTAAATTTGCCAAATTAGGCGCATTATTATAGAAACCAGCCTTTTTCAGGCTTCCCCCCATCAAGTATAGATTATTGGCAGCACCATGATCCGTTCCACGACTACCATTTTCTTTTACTCGGCGACCAAACTCCGAGAAATTCATAATTAGTGTATCCTTCCACTTATCATTAGCTTTGAGATCCTTCACAAAAGCACTCACACTTTCTGCATAAGCTTTTAGCAAGCGTTCCTGTTGTGGTTTTTGGTTAGCATGTGTATCAAAGCCGCCCAAGGTGACATAATAAACCTCTGTATTGGAGCCAGAGATGATAAGTTCTGCTACCTGTTTTAGATCCTTACCTATAGAAGATTGTGGATACTCAACAGACGATTTATAAATCTTAGATTGCTGGAATAAATAATCTGCTGAAGAAGCTGTATTCGCTAAGACTTTATATAAATAGCTTACATTTTCATCATGATCATGTCCATGGTGGTGGTGTACCAGTGCCTTGGAAATAGGAGCATTGATAGAATGGTATAATCTATTGGGATCGCTAACAGCGAATCCTGAGCGTTGCTTACCTTTTAGAGCCAAGCTAACAGAATCATCTACTTCGATAATCTGATGTGTTTGGCAATCATCACACTGCTTATCCAAGTAGCGTCCCAACCAACCTGTTGACAAATATTCATTGGCATTGCTTGCAGTATGCCAAATATCCATAGACCGAAAGTGTGAACGATCTGGATCGGGATAACCAACACTATTGACAATCGCTAAATCACCACTATCATACAGGTTTTTTAAACTACTCATAGCAGGGTTAAAACCTTGGTAAGCATTGAGTTTAGTTACATTTTTCTTAGCAATTGCGATATTGGGACGATTCGAATAATACAAGTCGTCTTCAAAAGGAATCATAGTATTTAGACCATCATTACCACCCGAAAATTGGATAATGACTAACCTACGGCCATTGGACTGGAATAAATTGGGAGACTTTTCCCAAGCTTTCAAAAAGAATGGTACACACATAGTTCCTGCTGTGGTGATAGCTGATTTTTGTAGGAAATTACGACGAGATATTTTAGACATAATTAGTGTTAAGTTTGAGATAAGTAACTGAGCATTAACCTTGTTGAGATGATAATGTTCACTTACTTGTAGCAGGTGAAGGAATTAGACTAACTCAAAAGAGTACTCCTTAGAGTTTACTAAAGTTCTCTCTACAAAATGAGTATTCACATACTACTGGTTTGATATAAAAGATAAAGACTTGTTTAGAAAAAATTAGCACATTTGGTACTCGGGCATACTCATTAGACCAAGTAAATAAGCCTTGAATTTATCTTCTTGAGTTGCTGCATGAGCTACAAATTTGCTTACAAAAGAGTCTTTTACATTAGCTTTGCAACGAAGCAAGTAGGCTGACAGATCTTTTTCTAAGTCCTTGGATTGGCCAAAGGCATTTTGTATTGCCTTTAGGTTTGCTGTAAGTTTAATCTTCTTTATTCTATTATTGCGATGTTGTGCTTCAAACTCTTCTTTAACCTTGAAGTTAATATCAGCACGTTCAAAGACTACCCCAATCATATTGCAGCGAAAAAGTAAGGTAGAATTATCAATCCAAGCATGATTGCCTGCCCAGCCAGCTACATTAGGTGGATGAAAAAGTATTTGCCCTAATGCTCGTTGTATAAATAAAACAGAATTTTTATTCTCAAAGTCTAATTGTAGAATCTTTGATATTCCAACTATAAATTCTATTGGAGACTTAATTTTTACCCCTTGATGCTGGTTATCATAGAACCAATCTGCCATAAACAAATGACGCATCATTGCACTAATATCATATTGACTATTATAAAATTTATCGCCAAGTTCTTTGATATGAGTTTCATCTGTTTTAGGGTTAACAAAATAGCGATAGACTTTGCTTGCGATATAGTAAGCAGTTTCCTTCCTTTCTAGAATAATATCAATAATATCCTCTCCATTGAACTTGCCCGTTTTACCCATAAAGGTTTTTTCACCAAAGTCATGTTGGTTATGCTTGAACTCGAACTTACGAGTTCCTTTATTTACAAACCAACCTGTAAAGGCACGTGCAGATTCTTTGACATCTTGTTCTGTATAATTACCACGCCCAATAGTAAACAATTCCATCAGTTCTCTAGCAAAATTTTCATTGGGACTTGTTTTCCGATTTTGCTGATTATTGAGATAGAATATCATAGAAGGATCACGTGAAACAGCCAAGACAAGATCTTTGAAGTTACCTAGAGCTAGTTTTCGCAAGGTGTTGGCTTGATTTAGAGCTTTATCGAACTCTTTGGAGGTACAA
>JAKVCT010000233.1 GCA_022448995.1 Saprospiraceae bacterium | reverse complement strand
CTTTGGCAGTAAATGAAGAAAATGCAAGTCTGGGGCGTGTAGTTACTGCGCCTACTAATGGTGCTGCGGGCGTTATTCCTGCAGTGATGTTTTATTATTATTTCTTTTGTGATGAAAGCAATTTTGATAAAAAAAAGTTATATCAATTTTTACTTACAGCAGGTGAAGTGGGTTCTATTTTCAAAAAAGGAGCAACTATTTCTGCTGCGGTGGGAGGTTGTCAGGCTGAGATTGGCGTTGACAGAATCTTTAGGTGGAACACCAGAACAAGCTTTAGTTGCTGCTGAAATTGCAATGGAACATCATTTGGGCTTGACTTGTGATCCAATTGCTGGTTTAGTACAAATTCCTTGCATCGAGCGCAATGCAATGGGCGCAGTCAAAGCAATCACGGCAGCTAATTTGGCGCTTAATCGCAATCCTCAGTATGCTAAAATTGACTTGGATATTGTAGTCAAATCGATGTGGGATACAGCAGAGGCAATGAGTACTAAGTATAAGGAAACTTCAGAAGGTGGCTTGGCGATTAATTTGCCTGTGGTTTATCCTGAATGTTAAGTCTACAAAATGAAAAGTAAAACCACGAAGTGTTCTGCGAAGCAAACCTTCCTAAATGGAGCTATAGATTCATCTACTTACGGTGAATGTTTTATTCAGCATTTAATTAAGCGGAAGACAAAATAAGCTCCACAGGAGCGATAGACACACCAGCATTGGGCCTAAGCCCAATGCTAACTTTTAACTTCTTATCTACTTAGCAGGCTCTTTTTGTACCCATTTTTTAGCCTCCAAATCATACATCCACCACAGATCTTTTTTAGCATCTTTAGGAAAAGTACCAGTGCTAGAAGTCGGATTCTTGATATAAAAATTATCATTCAAAAATAGAATTTCATCCGAACTAACTGCCCAAGATTTATGCATGAACGAACCCTTTCCCCACAATCCTTGATTACTCATAGTCAGTGTACCTTCAAAAAGGAGATAAGGATTTTGGTATTTTTTTTCGTATACTCTCAAGGACTTTTTGCTTAGGTAAGTCATCCCTAGAGAGTTATCTTTCATTAGTTTTAATTTACCCTGTAGAGGCTCACATATGGAACTGTGGAGCTGACAATCTACAATAGGATAATTGTTCAATGGCTGCCACAAAGAGTCTATTATAAATGGTTCGATACTGATATGGAAAGAACTTTTGGGATAAGCTTCCTTCCCCCAAGCATTATTCTCTTCATAATAAACCTTGCTCTTACTCAAAATTTCTACAGACGGGAGATATGGAATAGAATGCACTAAGAGTCCTAAACGATTGCTAGGAGCATCCACTATAAAGACGCCTTCTTTCACCTCTATTCTAGATTGAACAGGATTATAATTTGAGTTATAAAACTGAATATATTCAGCATTTTCGAAATAAACATCATTGTTATTGTAGACATAATGTAGTTTTCCTGCCTTAAGCGTTAGGCAGGGAGTACTCAATAGGCCTTCAACCTTAAAGTTCTTGTTATTTTCTTTGAGCATTTTTTGTGAAAACCAGACGTACATCTCTGCATTCTGATTGAGGATCACATACTGATCAAAGGATTCATTGGTTGCTTGATTGACAACTAAGTCTATAAATGGATTTCCTGTAGTATTGAGTTGTTTAATATTTAAGGAATTTAATTTTTTAGAATTGATGGATAAAGCATTATCACTTAGATCCAATAACTCTAACTTTTTTAGCTTTTTGATCTCTTTAGGAAGTGCTTCAATTCGGCAAGATTGTATTTTTAGTGTTTTTAGCTTCTTCAATCCTTTTAAGGCATCAATTAAGGGCTCTATTTCCATAGAGTAATTATTCTTGATACTTAAGACTTCTAGGTTTTTTAACTTGGGTAGAATCTCTAGAAACCACTGTTCACAGAGTTTTATATCATTTTTGAATAAGGTTGAATGAGCTTCTTGAAGAAACATCTTTTTAGTATCCTTATAAATCTTCTGGTCTCTTTTTAGTTGAGTAAAATGCTCCTCATTGTTAGCCTGAATGGTATTTAATATCTCTGGAGGTATATTAGTAGAAATAAGTGTTTCAATAGAGGAAGCGGGATGTTGTAGATAAGCTAACACACCACGTAAATACGCATAACTCTTCCACTCATTATTGGTTTCTATCAAGTCCAAAAAACAATTTAAATAAGGAATAGATGTAGGTTTGGCTGAACCGTTTTCTTCCGCTTTGAGATAATCATATAAATAAATCCAATTCCAAAGATCCGTTTTTCTCTTAGGAGTAATTCCTTTTTCATCGAGGCAGGCTTTCAGCGCTTCATTGAGCTCTTTTTCTGTATTTTGACTATGAATTGTCCAGTAAATATCATTTAAATGACGATTCAAATCAGGATCATTAATTAGGTCTTTATTAGGGTTTTTAACTAGGCTAGAAACATCCCCAAAATCCATATGTAATTCCTTGAGTTGAGTGAGTTGTTCTAGTGTAGGAAGAATAATGTAGGGTGACCAAGATGAATGGTTTTTTTGTATTTTAATTATTTGATCAAAAGTCTCTGGGTCAAACGTAATAATTGTATCTACATTATATCCTAGAGTCAAGGATTGAAAATCTAGTTTTTCTAAATTTTTCAATTCACTTAAGAGTTTTAGTTTTTGATAACCTTCCGGAATTGTTTGGGCAATATCTTCTTTATAGTTAGTAGCTTTAATCTTGAGTTCTCTTACCTGATTGGCATCAATCTTTTTATTCTCTAGTTCCTCAATAAAGGTTTTATTTAGCTCATGAGTTTGGCTGTAGCCTAATGAAATAGAAAGTAGAATGAGGATAAGAACAGACAGTGTAGATCTCATAAGTATTAATGATAAAAGGGTGAATGGAATTAAGGGTTCTGTTTAAGATACATACTCTAAGCCGATTTTAACCAAAATACCCTAATTAAGTTGCTTTTCTTTCTTGCCAAAAAAACTTCCCATATGTTGAACCCGAACAATAAAGAACAAACCTACTATGGCAGGAAGCACTACATTGATCAACCATAGAGCAAAAGTGGCTGCTAGGATCGGCATAGTTAGGTTGGCAGATGTTCCAACAAAGAAACCAAAAACACCTAGAGCAATATTACCACGCATTAACAGACCTGTGGACGGTGGGACAGGAATACCTGTTTGTAATAAATAAATAATAACAATACCTAAGATATGTTCCAATACAGTGAGACTAGACCCAAAGAAGTAGAGTAGCAACATGTATTGAATAGAATAAGTAGCATAACGCAAGAAAGAAAATAATAGCGCCAAACTAAGTTCTTTTCGATTATAATAAAGGAAAATATTTTGCTGAATCTTTAGTAAACCACCACGCAACCATTGAAACTTTGCTCTCAACCATTGTCCTGATTTTTTTTCTGCCTTAAAAATCTTACCTAACCAAGCATAAGACCAACGCATTTTTTTGGTTAAGTGAATTATCCAAGGTATGTTAAAATAGGCAATTAATAGAAATATACCTAAGGCAACTAGCAGAGCTATTCCTAAAAATAGAAGACCATGGCTCAAACCAAGTTCTTTCTGCTGAAAGATCATAAATATTCCTAAGCCTAGGAATCCTGAGCAAAATAATACAATCCATTGGCTAAAACTGCCAACTAAAGTCGCAAAAACTGATTTTACTCGGTTGCCATCCGATACCATCAGAATGCGTCCTCCATATTCGCCAATTCGATTAGGAGTGAACAGAGAGAAGGTCAGACCAGCCAATATAGCTTTGAAGGCTTTGCCAAAAGGTAAGACTTCGATGCGTTCCATCAGCTTTAGCCACTTTTTGGTCTCCAAGGCCCAATTAATTGGCATCAAGAAGATCACTCCAAGTACTAAGGGCAAATTATACCAGCTCAAACAAGCTTTTATCTGTATATATAACTCAGGAAGACGAATCTTGTCTCCTCGAAATAATTGATAATAAAGCAATACAAAGAGTAAACTTGCTAAGAGTACTTTGAATATAGTAACTATTAATTTCTTTCTATGATTTCTCAATCGTATTAGAGTACTTACATGCATAGCAGAATAGATAACTTTAGTAGTCCATGAAAAAATACTAGATACTGGGAGTTACTGTTTGATTATCGAGCTATTATAGTGTATTATTTGGGGGTTGAGTACGTTTTTTAGGATAATCAAATAGTTATAAAAGATACTGGGCATCACGTGTCAAATAAATATAACAAGTATACTATTTTAACAAAGAGTAAATGATAAAAATTGTATATTTTTATTAAAATAAATCAACTTAGTTGTAAAACTAGCCTAAAAATCAGTTTTTTGATCATTATTCTACAGAAAATTTAAATTAAATGGCAAAGAAAAATAAGACAACTCTAAATATACAAGGATCTGAAGTTGCAGTAATCAAGCGAGAGAAGGAGGATTTTATTTCTCTTACCGATATGGTGAAGAATTTTGAAGGAGGGTCTGCTTTGATAGAACAATGGTTGAGAAATAAAAATACAATAGAGTTTCTAGGGGTTTGGGAAAAGGTTTTCAACCCTCAGTTTAATTCCCTCGAATTCGAGGAAATTAAAAATGCTTCTGGGACAAACCGCTTTTATCTATCTGCCAAAAAATGGATTAGTAGAACTCAGGCTATAGGAATTGTATCCAAGGCTGGACGATATGGAGGAACCTATGCACACAAAGATATTGCTTTTGAATTTGGAAGCTGGCTCAATCCTGAGTTCAAATTATATCTGATTGTAGAGTTTCAGAAACTCAAAGAACAGGAAAATCAACAAAAAGCCTTAGCTTGGGATGTAAATCGTATCTTAAGCAAGGTGAATTATCACTTGCATACAGATGCGGTTAAGGAATATCTCATTCCTCCCAGGCTAGAAGGTACCAAACAGGTAGGATTTATCTATTCCAGTGAAGCAGATTTATTAAATATTGCAGTATTCGGGATGACTGCTAAACAGTGGAAAGCTCAAAACCCCGATGCTAAAGGGAATATTCGAGATCATGCAAGTCTGGAGCAATTACTTGTCTTAGCAAATATCGAAAACCTCAGTGCAGAATTGATTAAAGCAGGCTTATCGCATCAAGATCGCTTAGAACACCTCAATAGTATTGCAATTCACCAAATGAAGGTTTTGGTAGGAACGGCAGCTATGAAGCAATTGACAGAAAAGGCTAAAAATAAGCCTAAATTAAAGTAGCTGATTAGCCTGGTAGTTTCAGCTTTAAAAGAAACTTTTTGATGACATTCTACAGCCCAAAATAGTATTTATGATTACAGATATACAATCATTTTTGGACGAAGCTTACCATAGAATCTATGCACAAGCTCCCAAACTCTTTCCTGAGTTTGATTTTCGACCAACAACACAAGGATCAGGTTACCGAAGCAATAATCATCACAAAATAGATGGGACAGAGGGTGAAGCTTTTGGTGTCGTGTATTATTATGCGGCTACACCCTTCGGATTCAAGGATTATACTAGAGGATTTATTACCATATACAATTACCTAAAACAGAGAGATCAACTGGAGGATTATCAAGTTTTGGGGCGTATTGCTGAACTCTCTGGAAAGCCTCTACCCAATCAATCACTTAATAGGGCAGATAAGGAAGAATACCGAAAGCAGGCTCGACAATCTGAATTATTGGAAGCCTGTAATACTTTTTTTGTCAACTGCCTGTCTCACAAAAATAATAAACTAGCACAGACAACAAGAGCAGAACAACTGCGCAAATACTTGACAGAAGATCGTAAATTCAAAGCCATTCACTTTCGCTTACCAGAGACCAAACATGTCAAGACTTCTTCCAAAATGGAGCTGGGCTTTATGCCTGGATGGAAAGCCCTAATGGCACATTTGAAGCAGCTGGAATATACTACACAGGAAATTCAAGAGAACTTAAAATTCAACAGAGCAGTAGGATACACGCATACCTTGGCAATTCCTTATCGGAACATCATGGGGGAGATCAAGGGGTTTGCTTTTCGCAATATCTACCATAAAAAAGGCGATAAATCACCCAAATATTTGTATTCAGTAGGGTTAAAACGGAGTTCTATTTTGTTTGGCTTGCGCAGAATGAAAGCCAATCAGGATCTGGTTTTGGTAGAAGGTCTACTCGATGCTATGAATGCCAATGCGAATGGTCTAGAACCAGTGGTAGCTATCGGAAGTGCTTCTTTGTCCATAGGACAGGTAGATGTGATTTTGAGATCTAAGGTACGTAGTGTCACTCTGTGCTTGGATAATGATAATGCAGGAAAATTGGGGGTGGATCATGCCATCAAGAAACTACAGGAACAGATTGGACGTTTGGAGATCTATGTAGCCCAACTAACTACGGTCAAAGATCTTGATGAGTTAATTACAAAACAAGGCATAGAGGCCGCACAAAACCTTATCCAGTCGGCTATTCCACTAGCAGTATATTGGGGTGAAAAATTCTTATCAGAAGCAAAAGAATTGATAGCAATCCAGTCGGTTAAAAAAGCAAGTAAGCTCTTGGATCAACTCTTACCCAAAATTACGGATATTGAGCTTAAGCTAAAGGATCGGATAAGTATCAATCGTTTTAGAGCGGTTATTTTACCTGTGCTTGAGAGGTTTCAGCTCAACCCTGCGGTTCTAGATGATAATATTCAACGCCATTTTCACGATAAGCAACAACAACGTTATCTAGGTCTATTGTTGCGCCTACATCGTAGAATTGGAGATGCCATTGCCTTAGGGAATGTAGCAGAAGTAGAGCGCTTGTATACCAAGGGCTTTAGAGAACTAAAAGTAAACGCACCAGAATTGGGATACCACCAATTGAAAAAGACAACAAGTTGGTCTGATTTGCAGCAGCAACTTAAAAATACCCCAACAGCTATTCCTACAGGTTTTCAGTGGCAGTTGGGCAATAAGGAGCAGACTTGGGATATTCCTCCAGGAACACTTAATGCACTACTAGCACCTTCTGGACACGGAAAAACAGTTTTTTTATGTAATTTATTAATCAATGTCTTAAAAAATAAACCAGACGTAAAAATTCACTTCTTTGCACACAAAGAAGCTAAAGAACAGTTATTGCTAAAATGTCTGAATACATTCTTGGAAATGGATCTGGATGAAAATAATCATCAGTTTTTAGTCAATTATTTCCAAAATCCTAGTCAATATGAAACCCAATCAGACTATGAGCTGTTGAGCAGAAAATCAAAATGGTTTTTTACCAACTATCTGCAAAATAGCCAACTACAAATTCATACAGAAAATTATACTACTCGTCAATTGTTACAAGCAGTGAGTTACTTGTGGCAAACAAAGTCAGCGGATCTAATACTTATTGATGATTATCAACAACTCTTATTAAATGATGCAAACCAAGGGGCTAATTTTGAGTGGCAGCTCTATAAACTGAGCCAAAAAACCAAGATTCCTATATTTTTGAGCCAATCCGTACAGACAAATATTAATAATGTTAACTTTTTTAATATTAAAACACATGAAACTCTAAATTCTTTAGCCAATCAGATTTTTACCTTGTGGAATAGTAAATTAGAAAATATCAACTTGGATTTATCTAAAACGACTCGGATCAAAAAGAAACATAAGGTAAGTTTGAAATGTGTAAAGGATAACCAAGGAGGATTGCTGGGTGCACAGTTATTTTTAACACATTTTCCTAATAGGGACAAGTTATATAAAATTCAATAATCCCTGTCGCATAAAGATAAAGACTGGTTAGTCTTCCCTAAGTAGGTATGTATGTGGACATAATTAATTGTGGCTAGCTAAGTAGGTGGACACAATTAATTTTATAATAATTCAATCAGCCTTTTTGTAGATAGGTTTGCTTCGCAGAGCACTTCATGGTTCAGTATTATGGATGTTTCTTCTCTCACCTTTTGCCATTGCTGCAAAAGGTGACCAAAAGATCTAGGACTTCTTTATTTTATAATTGGTCACTTGTTAAT
>JAKVCT010000232.1 GCA_022448995.1 Saprospiraceae bacterium | reverse complement strand
TATTATTTGTTATATTGACATTTTGCTCAAAGACAACTCTACCCAACATATCTGTCAGCTGTACAGCAAACTCACTAGTAGTTACAGATGGCATTTCTAACAAACGAATATTTAGTACATCTTGTGCAGGATTAGGATAGACTTGAATATTTGATATATCCCAGCCTTCTATTTCTACTACACGCCAATCAGAATAGGTCATTTTACCAGCTAAATCTCTTGCCGCAATACGATAATAAGATACACCAGCAAAAGGATCTTCATCTGTAAAGATATATTCTCCATTTTCTTGTCCATTCCAAACAACTTGGCCAATTTCTTGGGCATTTATACCATCTTTAGAGCGCAATACTTGATAATAAGCTAAATCTTTTTGTCCTTCTACTGCCCAGTCTAAGCGTACTTGTTTCGATTCAGTTACATTAGCATCAAACTCTAGTAACTCCAACGGTAAAAAGACATCGGGATTGGAAGTTCTTACCAAAATAAAGTCTGAGAATCCTGGTACAGAACATTCTATTCCAAGTACAGCAGAAGTATCTGTACCTGAGATGATTCCTGTCTGTGTAATCATGGTGTTAGATACATTAAAAAAGGTATCGGGTACAGATAGATTCACATCAAATGGTGCCGCATTAACTCCTACAAGATCAATCGTCTTGAAAGGTACAGCTTCTACAGTTGCTGTGGCAGGAATTGTGATGGTTCCTCCCGATTCTGTTAATGGACTTGGACTATTGATCTTTAATAGAACCATATTTTGCCCCAAATCATAACTTGGTAATTGACGTTTGTGCGATGTATGCGGTGTAATTCCCAATAACTGATATAATTCGTTGGATAGGAAATAAAAACGAATGTCTGCTTGTGCAGAATTGTTTGGACTAATTCTCCACCAACGCTTCAATCCATCATAATTTTCTCCATTGTAACTAATATTGACAACGCCACTATTTGCGATAAACACATCCGCATTCACATTACCTAAAGCATCTTGATCTGCCGCACCTGTTATAGCTCCCTTTGTAATCGTTGGCAAACTTGTACTTGGATTCCCACCCTGATCTAGATCATTATAGGTGACGGATGGTGTAGTAAATAGAGTTGGTGTAATCCCATCGCGCAATGAAACCATTGGACGATCATCCACATCATCCAAAATAGCAAACCAGTCGGTCTCATTTTGGAACAAACAGCTACCTGTACGGTCTGTGTTTACGACCAATTCTGGTGTAGGAACAATCACATTAGTTTGTACAGTTGGTCCTGTGATCTCCTGTCCACAACGTGTTGTATTGACCGTTACATCATAATCAAAAGAATTGGCTGTTGGATTCAAAGGCACGTTATAAATAAATGGTGTGTTTGGATCATTATCATCATCATAAGCTACAATATTAGATGCGCCCCCAGTTGCTGAAGTGTTATCAACCCAATTATAACTAATAATGTAAGGCTCTGTTCCTAGAATCTCAATCGGATAAGATAGATTTGATCCTGTTTTACATATTACCACATTTGCATCTCCTGAAGCGAATGGCTGCTGCAATGGTGGTAAACTAAATGCCCAAGTTCCCCAATCGCTTCCAGCAATACTAATACTATCACTATTGGCATCCGTTTCAATTCTCTGTAAATCCCAACAAATTGGGTCGCCACCACAAGCTGCTGGTGCAGTTGCCGCTTTAGTTCCACGTACATCTTTTACTTTGACATAACTAATACAAAAACTACCTCCATACTCTTTGTGGATATATGCTGGCGATCCATTAGCATCTGTTTCTAGATTAATAAAAGAAGTATTATTGACATTTTGAGAAATCACTTTTCCATGAGGTGCATTCAAATTGACCGTTCTACCAGCCTGCAAGCGATAAGTAAACCCACCGCTCAATGCCATAGAATCTATATAGTAATCATTTTGGATATAAGTATTCGCATTCAACTCTAGATATCCAATATTAGCTTCCCCTTGCAATCTAATCTCATTTCCATTGGTATTATCAAGAATAATACTGCTGTAAGTTTGATTTCCATTCCCTAAGTACAAGACTTTATTCGGATCATTACTACCTGTTAGGACATGAATATTTCCACCTGTTATGGTTAAGTTTGCTGAGTTTTTAGCATTCCAAATAGGTTTAGAAAGTTCATAACTAGCATTAGCTCCTAGTGTAAAAGTAGAAGTACCCAAGTTAAGAGCTCTTGTACTAGTTGTATTGGAAACAAATTTAGTACGCACATAAATATCGTGATTATTTGAGTTGAATGTACCAGAAGATAGAATAAACATATTATAATACTGACTTGTTGTAGCCCTATTTAAGGTCAAGTCATCCATCAAGTTCCATATACCATTTGCACTATTAAACACCAATTCACGATTTTGCAAAACGACACCATCCGTAGTAATATTGAAGGTACCACTACCTATCATATTTAGACTTCCTCTGTAATTGTTGATCATACTGTTTGACAAGGTATAATTTCCACCTACATACCAATCAATATTATCATTCAGACTATTAATTACTACAGCTGTTCCTGTCCCTACCGTAAGATCATTACAAAAAGCACTTACATCAATCCGACAAGTTGTTCCATTCATATTGAAGAAAACATTATCCTCTAGAGAAGGGATACAAGCCCCGTCACCTACTGTTGCAGCCGGATTCGTAGTCCAGTGATTGGGATCAGACCAGTCTCCTGATAAAGATCCTGAAGCGGCACTACTCACCCAGTAATAATCTTGTCCTGTTCCTGTCGTAAAGGTAATATTAGAGTTAGAACCTCCATCCGTAGAGTTAGTAGCAGTCAAGGTATTGCCAGCAGAGGCATCCAAACCTTGAAAAAATGCATTATTGATTATACTTCCAGTACCGTTGACGGTAAACTCAACTGGTGCTCCATCTGAACGAATAGAAGCTGAGCCTATAGTACAACCTCCAGCATTGAGCTGATCTACATACAAATCTCCTTGAACACGTACATATCCCCCAGCATTACTACTCAAAGTAATATTCACACCAGGTGCAACATACATATCTCCAGAAACATCAATTCTAGCAGATGAAGTGTACCCATATACCTGTCGCATACTTGATAAAACAGAAGCATTTACGGTCAAATCTCCAACTACATTCATAAAACTGTTAGGAAAAACAGTTCCAGGGCCGTTCATAACTACATTGGGGACACGTGCGCCAATTTTTAAGCTCGATGTATTATTAAAATAGAATGTAGCATTGTTGAATACTGCATTTCCACCACCTGATATTCCATTCCAGCCCCCACTTGTGTAGAATAAATTACTATTGTCCCAAATACTACTGCCATACGTAAAATAGTTTCTAACCGAAAGATTAGCATTGCGTACATAGAAATTACTATTGCCACCATACTGCTTAAAGTTATAAGTATTCAATGTATCTACTATGTGATAATCTGCATAATCCATGAGTTCTATAGTAGAACGAATCTGTACACCTCGTGTAATCAGACTATCATTTGAACTTCCTGCACAGATAAAACCACGTGCATATTCATGCCCAATAACCCCTTCTGCAATAGCTGCCATATTAGCATCCAATTCTAAGGTTCCAGTCAGAATAAAGTGATGGGATAGATTCAAATCTGCTCCTGCTGGTGTACCAATCCAACGCATATCATGTGCTGTTGCAGTACCATTGAGGGTGACAAAATTAGCATTTGGAAAAGAAGCAGCATCAAAATAAACATTTGACCAAGCAGTAGGCGCACTATTAATAACTGTTCCAGCAGCATCTTCCCAGTTTGCACCATTTTGCCAATTCTGATCATTGGCATTGTCTCTAAAATAGAAATCTGTTCCAGCGGCACAAGCGTTCGGGGTTAGGAAATTAATTCCAGAACAACCTCCCAATTCCAAGCAGTTTGTTGCTTGATAGGTAGCTGTACCACTAGCCAAACCATCACAGTTAATAGCTACAATGTTATTCATTGCCAAAGTACCAGAGGCTGTTTTTTTGGTAATTTTAGCATCTTGAAAAGTAGAAGTTGCACAAGCATTAGGACCTTGAAAGCTGTCTGTAGTTAAGTCTAAGTCTACAATCAATGAACGTTCCCCAACAATAAATTCATTGGTATTGATGTCGGCACCATAACAAACTAAAGAAGCCATCCCATCCCCAAAACGAACATAATTAGCATTAAAGTTTGTGCTCGTTAATCGACAACGCCCCATACCATGTTCTATGGTTACAGAATCGTAGGTAATCCCATCTCCAAAACGCCAGTATTGAGGATAACTATTGTTAACACCTGCTTGATTGATATGCACATGTGATCCTACAGCAGAAAACCCAGCATTATTTGTAGTATTAAAATTGAGGTACCAACATGCATTATGTGAATAACGACCATTTAGACTAACATAACTACCATCAAGTGTTAATTGACGAGAAGTACTGCTATTCGTTGATTGTAACATATCCAAATCTAGATCCATACCATTGGTATTGAAATGCCCAGAGTTTAGAATAATCCCCCCTCGTTTGGGAGAATTCCAACCTGATATAGAGTTGTTGTTACCCGTAGCATTTTCTACAATGAGTTTATCCAATAGACGCAATTCTGCCCCAGCTGCCATTTCTATGATTAGATTCTCTGCCAAGAAAAAAGCATTTCCTCTACTCAAGAGGGTTACCACGGATGGAGAGGTATTGGCAAATTTAATGCGACCATTAAAACCTACTGTCTCCATATTGGTCGCTAATTCTAAATTTCCATAAATATCTAGACTAATATTGTTATTAGTCGTCTGTAAATAAACATTCTTACTTCCTTGAATATTATCATTGAAGACCATAGAATTACAGTTCGAATTCTGATCAAAAACGATAGAGTTGTTTGTTCCTGAAAAGGAAGCGTCTTCAAAATAAACGTTATCACCAGAACGTGGAATCTGGCAGGGAACTTCGGTACTCGCTAAACTGCCTACACGCCAGTTACAAGGATCATTAAAAGAATTACTGTTTCCTCCAACCCAGTATAAGTTAAGGTTTTGAACAGCTCCTATGGCTGGTGTACAAGAACACTGTGCGGAGAGTTGGGAAAATGCCGGTAGTAGGCATATTATACAGGTTAATACGCAAAAAAAGGGATTCATACAATTAAGGTCTTTATTTAAAAAATACTGTTTATATCTCAGATAAAACTAAAGGTCTATAATATTTATTCTAATATGTGATTGGTTTATATATTTGTATATCTATAAGTAACTAATTATTTCACAAACTATTGGTCTTCAAATTTTAACAACCATTCAAGGGTTATCTCCTTAAAATATTGGGGAGAAAAAGATTGATATTGGTATTTATAATAGTAATCGTTGTTTTAGATCTTTTCAGAGTGCAAATCTAAGTAATTAAATTATTATTTTTTATCATAAATGTAATTTATACATTAATAAATAGGTAAGTGTGTACTAATTATTATCAAACGCGCACATAACATCCTAATTATCAAAACATAATCAATCATTAGTAAAATACTAAAAGGTAGCTTTAGAAAGTTTTATAAGGTAGTGGTTTGTATATTTTTTCAATAAAAAATGTATTTTATTGCTTCTTTCAGTGGATATGTTCTATTTTTAGAAGATAAAGTTGTTCAGCTATTGTTTTGATAGTCTGTACAGTTTTTACAAAAACTTAATAGTCTATTGTATAATAGAAGAACATGTCTAAATCTAAATAGGATAAAAAACAGTAATAGGTGAAAATAGAATTATCGCATGACATACTTGCCCGAACTATAGACGACAAGGTTTCTGCTGAAAAAAAGATGCAGCGAAAGGTTGGTGATTTTATAAAAAATAGATATAGATATTATCAAGAACAAAAGGCGCTATTGAGTCAAGACGATATCAACTATATTAGCCCACATTTTGCATACATCAAGTTTGAACTCAGTGACGAGGAATGTCAGTTTATACAAGATAGTAAGGATTCTATCAAAGAAAAAAAAGAGCAAAAAGCTGCTGCTGAAAAGAAGAAACAGCAAGAAATTACTGATGCCAAAATAAATGCAGAAAAAGAGAAAACTAAGCGTCAAAAGATCATTGGATTTGCAGGGCTTATTATTGCTGGTGTTGCCATTGGGTTTTCAATCTACTTCTGGAATACAGAACAAGCTGCTTTGATAAATGAACGAGAGATGTTCGAAAAGAATCAGCAACTGAAACGCCAAATGCGCGAAATAACACTTAGAGATACCACTATCAGTAAATTGAGCAGTGTTTTAGGTATTCAGAGAGATTCTATAAATAGGTATATTATTCAGATCGGAAACTTCAATGATTCCTTACAAGCAGAGCGAAATCGAATTGATACACTCTATCAAAACTTGAAGAATGCACATGAACATCTCAAGCGTTTGAATAGTGAGTTGGAATTAGATAATAATTATCTCATCAAGGATAAGGGAAAATTACAGAAGGATAAAGAAAAATTAAGAAAAGAAAAAGAAGAACAAAAATCAGAGATCACCAAAGCCAAAACGGCTGTAAAGCATGCTGAATCTGTCACCCTAAGTGTGCAAGCACAAACTGCCTATAATACAAATAAACCTAAAGAGGCCTATCAATTAGCTGCAGCAGCTTGGGAACGCAACCCCAAGAATAAAACAGCTTGTAGAATCTTGGGTAACCTTGCCCGTGAACGCTTGGATGCTTTCTCTTATCCCAAAGGGAACTATAAAATGATTATAGACAGACTAAATGGTGTCTACAAAGGAAAATTAACTGAGCGACAGATCAAACAACACTTAAATTAATACTTGTAGAGTAAGTAGATCGTTTTATTGCTATACCAAGAGTATCTACTACTGATATTTATAAAAGCTTATAAACTTATGTCCACCACCCCTAAATCTAATTTTTATGCCCTATTTGTAGGAGTCAACCAATATGCTGCTTCCAAGGTTAGTAACTTGAGCGGATGCGTGAATGATATGCGCAAGATGCATAATTACCTATTGCGCAGAACAGATCTAAAGCAAAAGTATAATTATCATTTTAAGGCATTAACAGATGATCAAGCTACTCGCCAAAACATTTTGAATACATTCAGAAGTCATTTGGGTCAAGCCAAAAAAGGAGATATTGTTTTATTCTTTTTTGCTGGGCATGGTTCTACCGAAAAAGCACATCCTTATTGGGAAACGGATCAATTAGAAACTTTAGTCTGCCATGATAGTCGCACCAGAGTAAATGGAAAAACAGTGCGCGATATCATGGATAAAGAGATTCGATTTTTGATCAATGAAGTTTGGCAAAAATCCGGAGAAGGTGCAGAAATCATATTGATTCAGGACTCTTGCCACTCAGGAGGTGCAAGCCGATTCGCCCCTCCTATCGAAGATAACCATACCAAGGCTAAACCTATAGAAAATGCTCCTCTAGAAGTTCCTCGTCGTCGATTTGTTCGCCAATCTGCAATTGGCAATGCATATACTGAACCAGAAGAATCTTTTGGTTTTGCACAAGCACAAGAAACTGCTGCACGCCAAAGCTCAAGCGATACAGGTACACGCAATACACAAACACGCAAACCGTTCAAAGAAGCTTATCCCGAAGGTCGCCATATTCATTTAGGAGCTTGTAGCCCTTTAGAGTATGCTTATGAAGTGAATGGTGGTGGTGTTTTTACAGATAATTTGATACGACTTTTGGATCAAAGTAAGGGAAAAATCTCCTATGAAAGTTTAGAGTATCGTGCTAGAATGGCTATTTTGAGTGGATTTAAGCAACAACCTAATTTCTCTTTTGTAAAAACGCCAGATGGTAAAAAATATCATCAATTCTTAGGTTCAGAAGTTATTCAAACAGCACCTCCTGCTAAAACATACACTGTAAGTCCTACGGCTAGGGGTGAAAACTCTCCTTGGTATCTGAATGCTGGTGGTGTGCATGGTCTACGTTTTGTTAAATCAACTGCATATCTTCTCGAAGAGAGGAAAGCAATTTCTATTGAAGTAATTGATGTGAA
>JAKVCT010000231.1 GCA_022448995.1 Saprospiraceae bacterium | reverse complement strand
AGCATCAAAAACCCTGAAAGGCTCAACGAAGTTAAACCTTGTGAATTATTATAAAATTAATTATGTCCACCTACTTAGCTGCTTTTTCAGCAATTTTAAATAAACTTTTATTGTGATTTTTTATAGATTGGTATTGGATTGTAAGATTCAATACCAATTTTTATTGAGCAAATCTTAGTCGAAAATAAGATATGAAATTAAAGTTTTACACAGAATTAGAAATCACAAGAGAATTATCAGAACAGATTAATGCTTTGTTACAAGCTTCCTTCTCGGAGGTGGATTATGAAGGAAGAGACTATTTTAAACAATTGCCACATTATCGAATTGTAGCTTTTGATCAGAAAAAAGTTATTGGACATTTAAGTTTAGACCTTCGTGTAATGAATCTAAATCAAGAAACAGTGCATGTTTTAGGTGTAGTGGATTTGTGTGTTGATCCTAATTTTAAGGGGCAAGGTATTGGACAAGCATTATTAGACTATGCTGAAAATATAGCTCAAAAATCGCCTAATAAGGTTGATTTTTTGCTTTTGGTAGCAGATGACGATCGTTTGTACCAAAAAGTAGGTTTTCAACGAATTTCTATAGAAACGCAGTGGCTAAAACTCCATCAACATCAGAATTATGGTGTAGGAAAAGAGAAAATTGAAGATGCTTTTTTTCTGATTAAATCAGTGCATGGTAGAACTTGGGAAAATGGTAGTTTAGATTATTTGGGGTACATGTATTAAGTAAAGTGCTGAGCAATGTAAGTAGGTGGACATAATTAGTTATAGAATAAGTAAATTAGAATTTTTGATGCTGAACAAGGCAAAAAAAGTAGGGATAGCAGGGCTATCACGAGGCTTTTTAACGAAGTGCAGCACAAAAAGGCTGATTGAATTAACTATAAATTAATTGTGTCCATCTACTTAATACTTTACTAAAAAAGTAAGAAATATTAAGTAGCTGAGTAAACTGCCTTAGGTTCATTTATTCAGCTACTTTGTGCCTCTTCAATACTATCATCTAAAAGATGGTCAAAGTAAAGCTTCCGGAATCTGTCCAGTAACCATACTCATCTACTAAACTACGTAGCATAAGCGTAAAAAACTGTTCATAATCTACTCTAGTTCCATTACTATCCGTAATATTTCGAATAGGTGTTTGCATCTGCTCCTTATTTCGTTCAAAATCCCGCTCAAATTCAATTTGTAAAGGCATCGAATAATTACGTTGCTTAATAGCAGCTGCTACAGTCGGATTCTTATACTTAAAAATATACATAGGAGAAGCTAACCAATTCTCAGTTTTCATTTGGCGCATACCAATCAAGATTTCTGCTCCATCAAACAAAACTACTGAACTATTTAGGTCAGGAGTTAAGAAAGGTTCTTGTACAATTGCACTACTTTTCTCATAAATACCAATAAAGTCTGCTGTAGAATCTACTTGTCGTAAATGCTCTGTTTTAATTGTAAAATTACCCAAACGGTTCATATCACTCATCAATGCAATAGTTGCCCCAACAGCTACACAGGTTTTAGGATCTTTGATTTCTCCAATTGGGTTGGCAAATGGGTACCAAGTTCCGATTCTGTAGTTCCCCATAGGAACAATACAATCAGGAGTAACCGGCAAGTATTTTAGGAACAACTGACGCACAATTGGTAACGTACTTGGGCGACCAGCCAAAAGAAGATAATCACAATTATATTGTGCAATAATACCGCTTAAATCACCAATAACTTTTTCAATTACACTCTTTACAACACTATTAGTAGAATCACGGTCTAACTCCCATGTTAAGTGTTCTAAGCTAAAGTTACGAGCACCATTATTTTCAAATTTATTGTTAAAATACTGAATAACCTCAGGAGAAGGCCTAGGATAATCAATAAAGAATGAATCAAATGATCTAGTTTCTATATCTGCATCATCCGCAGCATGTTGTATAATATTATAAGCAACAGGAATAGCAATCTGATTGGCAAACAAACGACGCATAATTCGATCTCGATCACTATGAACGCCTAAATTAGGCCCAAATAATAAGTTCATCAAGCTATGTACATTAGCTGCACCACGTTTGACAGCTTCCTCACGTATAACAGGTAAGACAATACGCTCAATAATTCGACGTAAAATATCATCTCCAGCAAGATTAAACCCTTCCCAAAAATGAGGTTGAGGAACCAAGGTGGTTACATGGGGAGTTTCTGGTCCGTTTTGGTAAGAACAAATCATCAAGTCGGTTGTTCCACCACCAATATCTACACTTGCAATAGTCAAACAGGGTCTACTTGGGTAAGCAACATCATTGCGATACTTGCCTACAATATCAAAGTATAAATCTGCATCACGGCGGAAACGGTGATTGATTTCACCATAGATAAAAGCTATTTGGCTACAAGTTGCTTCATCATATTTCCAGTACTTGCGATTCTCCCTAGGTTTACCCAAGTCCTTGGGATCAGGAATAATCTGTAGATGCAAACTATCAATGAAAGAATCATCAAAATACATTTTTAGTAAATCCAAAGCATCTTCAGCATGCTCTCTCAAACGAACTTGTTCTGTTTGTAACATTGCTGTAGGGCAAGTCAGGACAATAGTCTTTAATTTGCGAGGAATATTCGTATGTCCTTGACGTTTGCGGAACTCATAACTATTACATTGCGAGATCGCATGCAAGAAAATCTCAATTAATGCAAAAATCATCATAGAGCTGCGCGAATAGTGCGCATCAATCCCAAAAGCGTCATCTTTCTGGATCTCTGAAAAATCAAAAATACCTTTACGCAAACGTTCTTTCAAGATCTTACGTCCCTGCCCATCATATCGGATAGGTGATTTTTTCGCCTTGGATGGATCTATACTTACATCCCGTATATCATAGTTGGCATCTACATTGACGATCAACTTACCATCTTCCGTAAAATGTAAGCCCATGCCCTCAGCAGCTACCATCGCATTGCTATTGATAAAACGCCAAGGAAAACGAACCGGATTGGTATCCCATAGATAACGTTTGGGACTAGACATAATAGAAGATCCAGTAACGTTTCCACTCAACACACTCAAACGTACAGCTTCCCCTCCAATACGAACAATACTCGGCCACTCAAAGCCACCAGTCATTTGATTGACTGATTTAGGGCCAAAATTCATTTGAGTAACAGCTAGACGCATCTCAAAAGGATCTTGATAAATTCGATCAGGATAAGTCAAATCTCGAATAGCTAAACGACGCGCTTTGGTAAAATCAAAAGGCTCCCCCACAGCCGAGGTTTCTGCCAAGATCCCACAAGTTCTAGAATTTCCAATATCCAAAACTAAAGCTACGTCAATAGAGTGGTCACTCTGAAAGAACTGTACCTTAGGAAAAGCACCTGCTTGGTCTAGGGTTCTCAACAAAGCTAAATAATATCCTACATGTTGAAATAAGAACTCTTGTCGAGGCTTCTTTCCTAAAGACTCTAGACGTTTGAGGTAAGCACTTTCAATCCACTGATATGCCCAATGAGAGTCTTTGCTCCACAAATTAGAATTGTGTCGTTCATCTGCAGCACAAGCAAAAACGGTGTTTCCAATTGCATCAGCATCATCAGGCGTTGGAGTATTATAAACACCATGTTCATTATTGGTGCATTTGGTGTCAAAAGCAAGAATAACACGATGAGTAAAACCTTCATCCGTTCGCTCCGATACAGGAATACGTGAAAGCCAAACTCTTACCCAAGCCTCCGGCCCAGAATCAAAGGGCTGATTCGGATTGAAACGCGTTCTGTAATAAGGTAAAGGTAACCAGGTTCCCTCAAAAAACTCCATGGCATCTCTTGCACGAATAGAATATACTTGATGTTCGTGAACAGGTACAACAAACTTCTTGTTAATTTTTTCGGGATCTACAGAACCGTCTGGATTGACTGCATCACAATCATATAAGTAGGCTTTATCAATAAAATGTCCTATTGCATCATAATAATAAGGAAATGCCAACCATTGTGATTTGCCTGTAGGAGTTTCCTCCATGATTTCTGCAAAGTCACATTTGGTTCTAAAAGCTAGAGATTTTTCGTCTAAGCGAATAGGGATGGTATGAAACTGTATGCCCGAGTTGGCAATCAGGGATATCATTTTGTCCATAGGTATTGAGAATATGAGAATGAGTAAGGGTTTACGATTTTATTATTGAGTGGTACAGGAACTGTCTAAAAGGTAAGAACTAATTTATGACGCAAAGCCCTTTCGGGGAGTAGTTTTGCGCTAGTAAAAAATAAATTCCAAAATTTCACTTGGTTTTATTTTCTATAGATATACCTTTTGGACAGTTCCTAGGGGTAATTAATGTTTTCTAAAAGCCGCCACCATTGGCAAAACAACCACAAAGTCCCTCTTCTGCCATATATTTTACGAACTTATTTACACCTTTTAATTCATCAATTTCTGGTGTAATTTTATTAAAGAATTTTTTGTTGGATAGATTCTTTTCTGAAGCATCTACCTCACAGAATCTATTACAAGCTGTCCTAATAGCATCTTGCCAAACTTTGGGTTTGTTCTTATTAGCAACTGCTCTATTCTTAGCAGCCAAACCTTCATCAAACTTCTGTTGCACCCCTTCAGAGATTGCAATATCTGCTCTATTCTTTTCACGATTTGCTTCTTGTGTCAATCGAGCTGCTTCATCTCTTAAGTTTTGTAAACGTTGCTCTGCAGCTGCAATTGCTGCTAATTTATTTGAAATATCATCATTCAAGCGATCTCTTTCGTTTTCCAAATCTGCTACTTTAGATTTCACTTGGTCGAGCATTTGTTGTAAGTTGATTTTGTCTTGATCAGATTGTTCTAGTAAATCTTCCAACTCCTTAATCCGCTTCTTCGCCTTTGACAATTCTCTCTTTTTGCTTTTCAATAATTGTGCAATTGCTCCTCCTCCTTTTGCAGAAGCTAGGTCTTTCTCCAACTTGGCAATTTCGGCTTCCGCTTTGAGAATAGTACTGTCCATAGTATGAATACGATTAATGTAATCTAAACGGTCTACTACACCACCTGAACCTTCTTGAAACAAAGAAACTTGATCTAATGCGTTACCAATCTGTCTAATTTGTTCTTCAGCATATTCTTGAAAAGCAACCTTTTGGCGCAATTCTTCTAATTCTTCAGTATTACATTCTCCACCTTTGTCGGAAGAACAAGCAACTAGTAAAATCCCTAGGGAAAATATAGATACTAAGATCGGGTATAATTTCATGATATTTTATTTTTGTTATTTTGTTATTTTGTTATTTTTAATAGTCCGTGAAGCTGTGAGTAATTGATTATCAATTTTTCACATAAGAAAAAATACTTAAACAACCTCTACTAATTAGATAAGATTTCAATACTTTGTCCTCCGCTTTCTATCCTCAAGCTCAATTTACCATCTTTAATGCTTACCTTACCTATTCCTAAATTCTTTAAATCTACAGTTTCGTTTACCAAATTGATACTACCTACTCTATCTGCGAATTTATCTGAAGTATATTTTAAAGTATATTTAAAATTTAGTACATCTCCCTCCTTTTGGATATCAGAAAACTCCATAGGTTTGACCCCTATATTCGGTAAATTTTCTGTTTTGTATCGAACAGGTAAGTTTTTAGCATTCAAATCAGCAATACTACTTGGTAAATCATCTTGCGGAACCACAGGTGTATTATCCTCTTTGCGTTCACTTACATGAATATCTATCTGTGTAACTGCTCCATTCCCTTTGGTCTCTACCTCACCAATTTTCAAAGACTTGATATCTTTATTATTTACATATTCTGTTAGCTTATACACCTTGAGATCTGCACCATCATGCAAGCGTAACCACACATTTTGAGTTGGCAAATGGGTTAATAAACAACTGACGATGGAGTTTCTAGCTGTCTGAGTATATTTATTAGATAAGGCTGGTGGGAGATATTTTTGAATGTGAACATCTATAGACTCGGACATTTCTGCACAAGCAGGCGCCTTGTTTATCTTGTCTACTCCAGCATCTTGATTTTCACTCAGAAAGAACCAAGCAACCACTACAATCAGAGTTACTCCAAGTCCTCCAAGTAAAGCAAATGGCATCCATTTTTTCTTTTTCTTGGGACTCTTATCTCCTTGCTCTATTGGTTGTTCAATTATTGGAGACTCTGTATGGACAGGAACAGGTTCTACAACAGATTCTTGTTGCTCTATTTTTTCTGGTTCTACTGGTGTTGGTTCTACAACAGGTGGTGATTCTACTATGGGTTCTGTCACAGGTGGAACTACCTGGTTAGTTGTTGTTATCGGCGGCTCATAATGCAGGATTTCAGCATCTTCTAACGCATAGCTACGAATGCTTTCGTGCCAACCGTTTTCTTCAACATTGAGATAAGTATAATTTTCCTTTTCTCCTAGTTTTCGAAAAGAATAACTTCCAAGCCCACTCTCTGCACCAACTTTTTCGTTAGTTCCTGTTCGGGTAGGTGTGATTCGTAGTTCATTGAAATGAACCTTAATCGTTTCCCTAATTTGATCGTCATCAATTCTAACATCAACTTCTAATTCAACTTCTTCGTCTACCAAACGGTTAATCAAAGAACGATGAATAGGGAATCGTAGTCCTAAACGATCTGATTGTAATGTGATGTATAATTCAGAGAATCGGGATCCTGTTTGTTCGTAGTTTATTTCCATAATGTGAGGGCGTCTTTTCACTCTTTTGGTTCTTTAGGCAAAAGTGTATTAGCCAGTAAATATAATAGTCTTAATGGTCCGTTACTTTTTATATTATAATTTCTAGTAAAAGTAATTCATTTTTATGCAAAGAAACTGCAATCATTAGTAATCAAACGATGAAGTTGTTTAAATATTCTTGAACAGTTTTGTTAAAAATCAATCAACTTAGTCAAAACGAAAATCAATTTTGATATTCTTTTGACTATTAATTATTGACAAAATAATGAAAGAGTCCTTGAAACTTTTTCTAGAGGATAAAAGCTTTCTGTAAGTAAGTAGATAGGCTTACTCAGTTTAAAGTGATCGCTTTTTAAGTTTTCCCAAATTAGCAAAAAAATAAATAATGATTAAATATCTTCTTATGATTTTGCCACAAAAAAAATTTAAAACCTGAGATGTTCTTTGCAAGATCAATGCCTTATTTTTTTATTTGGAGACTGCATAAAATATTTTTGTACGCTTGTAACTCTTTATTTTATTTCCTAAATTGTAATTCAAATAATCTAGAAAAGATCTATTTACTCCAAAAAGCTGGATTAGCTCAAGCTCTTTGGAGTTGATTGTCAATCCTTTAAAAAGGATCATCATTTTCTAGGTTAACATACAAATTCTCCTAAATAAAAATAGGTTTACTTTAGTAAAAGAATAATTCATTACTTTCTATTTTTTTATAAATCCCAAATGGCTGCATTAGCCAAACTATAAAGAAAATAAGCCTAAAAATATACTTTAAGATATTGCTACATGAAAACCATAGAAATAAATACTGCACAAAAGGTAACTATTCAATATGAATTAGCTAGCGCTAGTAACCGATTATTATCCTACGTTATTGATTGGTTAATAGTCGGAGGTAGTTTACTAATTATATGGCTTTTGGTAATCAGTGCTTTGAATGATTGGGAAGGTATACTGTACTTTTTGTGGCTGGTGATTGCGCCTGCTATTATATTTTATGCGATTTTAGTAGAAAACCTACTCGATGGCCAAACCTTGGGTAAACGTGCTCTAGGTATCAAGGTAGTCAAGCTTAATGGTGATTCTCCAACTGCACATGATTATTTCATTCGCTGGCTTTTTCGATTTTTAGATATTTGGCTTTCCTTTGGAGGCCTAGGTTTGATGCTCATCAATGCAACTCCCCAAAGCCAACGTTTGGGAGGAATGTTGTCAGGAACCACTGTAATTCGCAAAAATTCATTGAAAGCATTCACCTTGAAAGATATTTTAAAAATTTCTACACGTGCTGAATATGAACCTCAATTTCCGCAAATTCGCCAATTTAGTGAACAAGACATGCTCTTTATCAAACGAGTCATCGAACGGGAAGGACGTTACCCCAACTATGCACATCAAAAGGCTGTCATTGATCTATCCAATCATGTAGGGGATAAACTTGGTTTGGAA
>JAKVCT010000230.1 GCA_022448995.1 Saprospiraceae bacterium | reverse complement strand
TCACGAGGCTTTTTAACAAAGTGCAGTGCAAAAAGGCTGCTTGAATTAAATACAAATTAATTGTGGCTATCTACTTAATGACTAGTAAAGCCCGAAAAATACGGATTTATCTCTACAAAACCAAACGATTTATATTCTTGAACATTAGATTATGGATAAAAAAAATAGCCTCAGCAAATGCTGAGACTATACAGGATAGGCCAAAGGCTTCCTAATTATACTTTATAAAAAACTGAATATTGTCTAGAACTTCAAGGATAAACTCAATGAAGGCATGATAGGTAATTGGTTGATACGCTTGTAATCAATACGATCAAAATAAAAGATATTTTCTCTATTATATACATTAGTTACCCCAGCTACAATATTCAATTTCATGTATTTAACTAGATCCAAAGTATATTTAAACGAAAGATCCAAACGATGATAATAAGGTAAACGACCACCATTGATTTCGTCATCATAGATAACACCTAACTCAGTACCTGGATTTGTATTTCCAGTTAAGAAATCTGTATTTATACCATTTTGGAAGTTTTGTAGATCGAAGAATCCACTTGTCAAGGTAAATGGAAATCCTGAGCCCAAGTTCCAACGCAAGCTTACCTCAAAAGGTTTTTCTGTAGGATTCTGAATCTTAGGTTCTACATCAGGTTGTTCGATAGTAGGCTCTCCGTCAGTAGAAGATTTTTTCTTTTTGCTACCAAAAGTATAAGAAGCTACTATATTCATATTATGGCGACGATCAAAGCTTGCAAAGAACTCTTGTATACCATCGTTACGTTTCACAAAACCAAGAGAGTAGGCGAGATAGGCATAAAATCCATCTTTTTCAAAAGTTGTAGATAAGTCAAATCCGTAAGCAGAACCCTGTTCAGCGATATACTTAGGATCAGAGCTGGTCACTGCATTACGATTTAGGCTAATGATCTGTGGGAAATACTTCCAGTAGCCCTCTACATTGACCTTGGCAAATTCAGTAACATTAGCTTCTACACCACCTACACCATGAATGGAAGTCTGTAGTTTAGATTTAGTTGGTGTGTAAATAATCGAACCATCTGCATTTTGGCTTGCTGTAAACACACTCTCATCAGGACCACCTAAGAAACCTACGAATAAGTTGACCACATCACGTTCGTCTACAGAAGCAATCAAGTTCTGAGAATATAATCCACCAGCAAGCTTGAAACGTAAAAAGTCAGTAATATTGTACTTAAATCCAATACGAGGTTCTACTCTAATCTCACCCAAAGAAGCATAGAAATGAGCTCTAAAGCTAGGCTCGATTACAATAGGTCCGAAGCGGCCGCGATAACGTAAATACATAGCTACCTCATTGTTACTTTGTTTTTGATCAAAGCCAATTCCGCCGTTATTTGTGAAATCGAAGTTGGTTAGCAAAGAATTGAATTCAAGTCCATAATTAAACTCACGACCTTGTGCCATGAAATAGGTGAAATTCAAATCTACACTGAAGTTATTAATAGAACTTGAGCGTTCTTTACTGCTATCTCCTTCAACAAAATTGGAACGATAGTTAGAGTAAGCAATATTACCATCCATGATAATATTAGCACTACCTGGAACAATACGGAAATCAATACCAGCTCCTCCAGCATTCCATTTATAATTTAGAGTATTATCAAAACGTACATTATCATTATAAGAAAACCCAAAAGCATCAACACGACTACCATTCTCTGCACTAAAGGATAACTTACCATATCCATCTGTAAAGTTGTAAGGAAGAACCCCCTCTTCATTTGCATAAGAATATAATAAAGAAGAGGTTTCATTTAAGTATGAATGTTTCATTGTTAACAAGAAAGACAAACTACTTCCACCTTCATCTTTTAACTTAACTAAAGGTCCTTCAAACAATCCTTTGGCTACAAATGGGTTAACACTTACCAAACCAGCAAAACGCTTACGGTTTCCTGCACGTGTTTTGATATCTACGATCGCAGAAGAACGACCACCATATTTTGCACTGAATCCACCCGTATATACATCAGCACTCTTGATTGTCTCGGTCTCAAATACAGAGAAAAATCCAATAGAATGAAAAGCATTATGAATAGTCATACCATCCAATAAAATTCGGTTTTGGATGGGAGCACCACCACGGATATACAACTGTCCTCCCTGATCACCTGTAGAGATTACACCAGGAATAACTTGTAAGTACTGTGCCAAATCTGGTTCACCCCCTGCAGAAGGTAAACGTGTAATGTCACGATTGGTAATACGAATTGTGGATACACGAACTTCATTCTTTTCAGCTTCACGTTCTGCAGATACATTTACACCGGGACCTACAATATTCTCAGATTCCTTAAGGCGCAAATTCTGAAGGGACATCTTTCCTGCTTTAATCTCTATACTTACCGAGGTAGAATCGTAACCTATGTATTGTACAATTAGGGTATAGGTGCCAGGAGGTACATTATTTACAGAGTAAAATCCATCTAGATCACTAGCTCCATTATACTTGGACTCGTTTTCTGCTAAATACACAGAAGCACCCACCATAGGTTCTCCTGTTTTTTCATCTACAATAGATCCACGCACACCCCCAATCTTCTGGGCAGAAAGTGCTGTAGAAATCAATAAGGTGATACATAGTATCAAAAAATGTTGTAATTTCATTAACTGCATTGTTTTTTAGTCTTATTGCTTATGATGTCTTATTAGGACAAATATAGTTTTGTCTTAGATGAATTAATAGGTTGATTAGGCAGGCTGCTTGTTTTTTTCGACAAAAAGCTGTTTTTTCGACGAAAAGTCATTTTCTCATCACTCTAGAGATCCAATAAACGGTCAAAAACTAAGCTTGATTGGTTACCTTGTACTTTGTTTGGGATACTATCTAATAATAATAAGAAAGTTGTTGAAGTATACTTTACTGATGATGTAAACTTAGATTGAATGCAAAAAACACTATTCAATCGGTAAACAAATCAATGAATTGTATTTTACCTAAACAACTTCAATGTTTAACTTTGCTGCTGTGAAGGTATCCTTTTTTTGCTTTTATTGAAAACATTAAGGAGATTAAATTCAGAGCTGTCCAAAATAGAAATGATCATTTTACGAATTTAAGTAAGTAAAGGGGCTATTGAGATTAGAAGATTTTATTTCTACAGAAAAGGTTCATGTGAGGGATCTACAAAGCAAGTAGATGGACATAATTCTCCAACACAAAATTGGGGATCTTTGAGTCTACTGCTTTAAAAACCCTATGTTTAGCTTGTTGACCTTCCTACTTTATTTCCCCTCAATAACCTTTATAAGAAGGTAAGATGCTGTTGGGCTTTTTATCCAAGAACAAAAAGTACAGGCTACTCAGACTAATACTACTATTTTACTTATAGATTGGTAAAATTATGTAACTTTGCCAAGATTTAAATCGATCCAAATAAAAATGAATGCTAATTAGTAAAGTATTATATATGAAACCAAAAATGAATTTAAATTATTCCCTATTTTTTATTGGAATGATTCTGTGCTTTTTACAATTTAGTATGAGTAGTTGTGACCCCACTAAACGCAATGGTCAAAATAATACAAGAGACACAATTACTACAAATAAGATAGACACTAATCGTCTTACAATAGACACTACTACTCCTGTAGACATAGAACCTGATAGAATTCGAACTGTAAACTGGTGTGATACTGTACAAAAAACTCGTTTTGAACAATATGTAATCTGTTATACCAAAAAAGGAAGTGAACCCATCATTGCAGATACTATAAAAGTACTTCGAGTTGATCCAGGAAGCTTATTCAATCAAGATACTACACGAACAATTAATAAAAAGGCGAGTTACAATGTAGCGATTATGCTACCTTTTATGACCAATTTGTTTAAGACAAGCGCAGAAGCCGAATTATCTCCCAAGTCACTACGTGCTGTTGAGTTCTACGAAGGGATGCAGCTAGCTTTGGATAGTTTACGTAAAATGGGAGTAAACTTAAATATTAAGGTATACGATACCAAAAAGAGCGCTACTACTGTAGATGCTTTATTGCTCAAAGAAGACATAAAAAATGCAGATGTTATTATTGGCCCCATTAGCTCTAAGCTAATTCCTAAAGTAGCTGAGTTTACCAAAGAAAACGGTCAAGTCTTGATTTCTCCTTTTAATCCAAGAATTAGCTTGGTTCAAGAACATCCTAGCTACATGCAGCTTAATCCATCGTACAACTCGCATAGTAAACGGATTATTCAATTCATAGAGAGTCAAGATGTAGGAACAAAAGTTGTATTGCTTGGTATGGCAAAAGATACTGGACGTATTCAACTTTTACAGGAACAATATGCGATTGCTCGAAAAGACGAAAATGCGCGATTACCTCAGTATATTGCTTCTAGTAGAAATATGTCTTTGGGGAATATACAGAAATATCTCTCTAGTACGGCTCTGAATATTATTGTGATTCCGTCTTACAAAGATGAAGTCTTTATTTATAATTCTCTTAGAGAACTACATAGTTTAATCGATCTTGTAGAAACACGAAAAAGCCATAAGGTTATAGTTATCGGGATGCCTGCATGGAAATATTATGAGCGGATGAACATGGAATATTACGAAAATTTGAACTTACATATTACGAGCGAGTTTTTCATTGATACAGAAAATCAGCTCAATACACAGTTCAAAACAGTCTACAAAACAACCTATGGAATAGCTCCAAGACATTATGCTTACATAGGTTTTGATTTGGCTATATACACGGGATATATGTTACATAAGTATGGAACAGAGTTCCACAAGTTTTTGGAAGACGAGCCTATGGTACGTCGTCATACTGAGTTCAAGTTTAAGGAGCACTACAAAATTCTAACTACCTCTGCTGAAGATAATGGAGGAAATGGAGATTTATTAGAACACAAAGCTCAGTTATCGCGTTATGAAAATGAGCATGTAAATCTTTTGGAATTTGATGACTATAAGTTCCAAAAAGTAGAGTAGAAAAATTTATAGACTTAAGAAAATAAATAGATGAAGAGTTAATAGGATTAGATTCAAGGTAAGCATTTAATTTTATTAGCTATTCATTTGCTGTAATGAAGATGATTTTTAAACAAATTTAGACTAGAAAAAGTAAGGAAAAGATAAATTAATCGCACAGATATTAGAATTTAAGAATTTAATCAAAAAATTAAAAAACGAAGAGTCTAACTATGGCTATTTATATCACAGACGAATGTATTAATTGTGGGGCTTGTGAGCCAGAATGTCCGAACACTGCCATTTATGAGGGTGGAGTAGAATGGCGTTATTCTGATGGTACTGATTTATCAGGAGATTTTACGTTACATACAGGAAAAGTAGCTTCTGCTGATAAAGATTTTGAACCTGTAGAAGATGATTTTTATTATATCGTAACTGACAAATGTACAGAGTGTGTAGGGTTCCATGAGGAACCTCAGTGTGCTGCAGTTTGTCCGGTAGATTGTTGTGTACCAGATCCAGATCACGAGGAAACGGAAGGTGTTCTGCTAGAAAAAATGAAAATAATGCACAACGACTAAATTAATTTTAGTTTGATTGTGGTTAGTTACTATCAATATAAAAAATAAAATGCTCTAATAGACTTTTTTAAGTGCAAGAAAGTTTATTAGAGCATTGTTGTTTTTACAACTTAAAATAAATTTAGACATACTCTTGGTAAAAAAAGCTGAATTACTCGTTTTTTGTTTCAACCTTCGGTTTAAATAAGCTAGAATCACGTTCAATCTTGAAACAAGTAGCCCCACTAGTAAGCATTTTGCGCAACTTATTCCCATGAGAACCTGTATTAGAAGAAAAGCTATTTTGGAAAATAATAATATCATCTACCTTATTCTTTCTACAAACGTCCGCAATATTCCCTTTAAACTTTCTGTAATCAATCACAATCACACGACTATAATGTGCCACTAAATAAGTAGCGAAAGGATTTCCATAAGAATTTTTGGTAATCAAAGCCGTTTTCCCATTATCAATATCCGTATCAATACACATCATTGGATAATCACGCCCCAAGAAAATACCATAAGCATTGGCTCCACCAGCATAAGGCGAATAAACCCAAGCTTTACTATCCTTTTTATTATAATTATGTCCATTCATTACATAAGCCATATGTCGATTAGGCACCTTAAAATATTCTACCGAATCAACGTTGGCTTTCAATCGTTCATCTCTAGTTTTGTGGTAGAGTGTACCCAAGAAACCAGGAATCACCTTTCGTTCCATACTATCTAATGGAATAGGTTCAAAACCTGCGGATTGGCAAAAAGCACGATAAGCATAATACGCTGCTCGACCTGTCCAGTGGTGATCGGTCGCAAAATATAAATACTCACCTTTATGTTTATGCAGTTCTAGGCAGATATCAGGTTTGAGAATATCTGCATGCATGGAATCCTGCATCATTTTTATATTATCACATTCTATCCGATTGGGATGTTTATATGCTGTAGGCAAATGAAGTTCGCCAGCAGTAGGTGTAATCACTGAAATAATACGGGATTGATCTTTAAAGGTTTTATGATATAAGTTCAAAGTTCCTGCATTATAATCTGTACTCCATTCACCATATTGATTGCGATGTCGACCACCAAAACGCTGAATTGCCCGACCTTTGTAGAATAGTAGTTTTCCTAAATTTTTTACCTCATCTACATTCCCTTGATTCACCATCAGAGAATCTCGGTTAATATTAGCATCCTCTTCCTCCATATCCACAATATCCTCATCTGCTTCTACATCAAATACAACATCATATTCACCCAATTCCTGAGACTGAAATCCACGATATTGATTGATCCAAGTAGCTAAAGCAATGAAGGTATCTCGCATAAAAAAATGATCCCCAACATATCTGTCTATGCTATCAGTATATCCATTGTAGAAATACGCTTCTAAGCTAAACTCAGGCAAAGTCGCCAATGCTCTTTTTTCTTGATCAGAATTCAATTTCTTTTCAGAAAAAGTAGTTGCTAATCCAAAGAAAGTTAAGATTCCTAAGAATAGAATAATATTGATTAGACTAGAATACTTTGGTGGTTCCATGTAAAATAAAAATAGAATTAGAATCTAAAATAAATAAAAGCATTATAGGTATTATCGGTCAACATTGCAATAGATATAATCAACAGACTAATCTGAATTAGACTAACAACTAAGGTATACAAGGCAGGATGATTTTCTTTAAAACTACCTTCCAACCACTTAGAGAATGTTGGATAAATTGGCATACAAAGAATTACACTCAAGATAATCCAGAAGATATATTCCATGATTTTAACCCCCAAAAGTGGATCCCAAACGGTGCGTACATTTCCTAAATGTTCTTGAATAACGGTATTAATTAATACATCTCCTGTCCAGTTGATATCACCAAACAAAATCGCAAAGAATTGACTCAAATGTCCCCAATCTTCAAAATAGAAGATTCCCCAACCCAAAATTGCAATCAGAATCAGATAAACATGACTCACAAAATTAGGTAAACGCTTGAAAAGCTTGAATAAGAATAAACGTTCTAGATAAATTAATACACCAAAATACAATCCCCAAAGCACAAAATTCCAACTTGATCCATGCCAAAGTCCTGTCAAGAACCAAACAATAAATAAATTCAGAATTGCATTTTTGCGATTTCCACCTAGAGGAATATAGATATAATCACGGAAGAATGTTCCTAGAGAAATATGCCAACGTCGCCAAAATTCTTTAGCTGATTTAGCGATATAAGGATAATTGAAATTCTCATGATAATGAAAACCAAACATTCTACCCAGACCTATTGCCATATCAGAGTATCCAGAAAAATCAAAATAGATCTGAATAGAGAACATAATAATCCCAAACCAAGCACCAGCTACACTTACTGTTTGCAGCTTAGTCGCCACATCCAAACTTGGATCTAGTTGTAATGCCACAGGATCATAAGTCCCCAAATAGGCCATTGCCAAACTTCCAGCTACATCCGCGATGAATACTTTTTTGAACAATCCGATACAGAATCGAAGAATCCCTTGATTAATATCATGAAGTTTATGTTCTCGATGATTAATCTCATTTTCAATATGTGCATAACGCACAATTGGCCCTGCTACCAATTGATGGAAAAGGCTGACAAACATTAGAAATTTGAGATAACTCCG
>JAKVCT010000023.1 GCA_022448995.1 Saprospiraceae bacterium | reverse complement strand
TCGCAACAAAGAAAAAATAAAATCCAAAATTTTATTTGGTTTCATTTTTCGAAATTTACCTTTTTGGACAGCCCCATTCTAGCATATCCTTAGTTCATAGTTTTTAGCAACTAATACGGAATTAAATGATATCCTCGTGATAATTCATTATCCCTACCTTATCTGCCTTGATCCGTCAAATAACTCCTTCGCTTTATTACGACATTTCTTTTTGAATTCCGTATAATTTAACAAATCAACGAACTACTAAACAAATATTATCCAAGTAGATGAGTTTTGTATTCAAAATGGTGCATTGGGGAGTAAATATATAAAAATAGAGGAAGAAATATCTGCCTACCTAAAAATAAAGTTAGTACCCAAAACAAAGCGTCTACCTGCAGTATAGCCCCACTGTGCACTAGCATCAAAATTAGGATCTGAGCTATTGGCTGTACCTGCAAATAATAAATTCTGACGATCATTCAAGATGTTTTCCACCTCAAAATAGAATGTCCAAATCCTGATTCGTTTCCTAAATTTATCAGATTTTAAAAGTTGGTGCATTGGTAGAGCGACTTTAGCATCTAAGCGATGTGTCCAAGGTGAAGTAGCTCCAAAGTCATTAAGCTTGCCTGTCATGTCAGGCAAAGTTTGAGCACTTTGTACCAAATAATTACAACTCAAATAAAAATCATCCCATTTTCTGAAATTGAAATGGTAGTTAAAATTCCACTGATGTGGTACATGTAGATAGCGATTCATCAACTGTCCATCAAGAGTTTGTTGTGCTAAATGATAGGTGTACTTAAAGTGAAAATAACTTTGGGCTTTTCTTGAGTGAATACTAAAATAAGCATTTAGTTTATGACGGAAATTAAGATCATTACTGGTAAAGAATCTTACAGACTGAGCATCATTAGAAGCATCCACAACCAAGGCTTGTTGATATTGCCAAGAATAAAAACTAGCACCTAAATAAAATGATACTCTCTCTTGACTATAAGAGTAACCTAGAGAACCTCCAAAATTCCACATCTTTTCTATCATCAGCTGATTGGGAAGTATAATATTCCGATTGCTATATAGAAAATTTGTCCACTCTGCTAGAGGATCAACTATACGTGTGCCTCGGTTGGCAGCCATACGAAGGTCTACATTATGTCTGTTATACAGAGGAAACTTAATATGCATACCAAAATTAGGCAATAGTACCAAACCTAAATTGCTATGATAATCTGTTCGGAGATATCCTTGTAGTCTTAGCCAATCAGTGATGTTTAGTTCCCCTCCCGCTTCTTGACCTATAATTAGCGTTTTACGTAAATAGTCTGTACTATCTATACGTTGGTTTTGCCAACGATATTCAGTATGCAGTCCAAAACTAATAAGCTGAGGACGACCTACACGAAATTCATAATTATAGTTCAAACCACCTAGAATATTGCGTTCTTTGGTATCATAATTACGTTGGGCAAATTGCTGATTTTGGTCTGCCCAAACTCCATGTAAGTAAGTTAGAATATAGTGCTCATTAATTTTATTAAAACGATAATTATAGTCGCTCTTGTATTTTTTTTTAATTTGGTGATTATTGACAAAATTAAGCTTACTGTACTGTAACTTACGTCGGATACCGAAAGCAGAATCTGTAGCGATATCTGTGAGTGGAATATTCAAGGCACCTTCTTGTTGATCTACCCACATATGTTCAGCCTGTACAACATAGGTACTGTTATAGTCAAAATCAAAAAACTTCCCATAGATCTTTTTTTCTTTTTGGGTAAAATACTCTACTTGACCATGCATTCGTTTTTTGAGTGGTACATCCAAGAAGTTATCTTTATTAAGATCTATTGGATTGAAATTATTGAATGTACCATCTACAAAGGCAGCGAGATGTGTATGTTTTGTACCTGCTTGGAAAATATTGACTAAACCTGCTGCACCAAAGTCTAGTTCTCCAAAATGACTGCCTGCTAAATCGAGGGCATATTCATTAATATTATAGCTACCATATTGCCAAGAAAATTGTTCATGGCTTGCTTTATTAAAACTTAGATTAAGTTCCTCAAAAGAATATTGATTGCTATGTAATTTGTGTGAGATGCTATTTACAACAAATTGTGTATAGTTGCGAAACAGAAAGTTCTTGCTCAGACCACGTTCACTGCCTTTCTGAGCAGCACGCAAGTTGTTGCGAATGGCGTATTGTGTGAGATCCTCACCGAAAGATTGCGCCAAGCTAGCAGCACTTATGAACAGTGCTGCTAAGGCTAAGATATTTTTAGAATAGGACATAGATAGTTTATGGTTTAATGTTCAACTTAGGTGTTTTTTGCCAAATTTTATACTCATCATTATAATAAGGATAAGCTACACAAATCTGTGGTGGATAATTTCCTGCTAATTCAGCTTTTAGATCCAATCGCAAGGTTTTGCTAGCACCAGCTCTTAGGTGTGTGTAATAGACAATAAGCTTGTGATCAATGATTTCATAATAATCAATCTGGCGTTGATCTGATAGTTGTTTTAATTGACTAATTACTGGGCTTAGTCCTGCTGGGAGTTCTAAGACCAAAGTTGGCGAACCAATGGTTTCCTTGCCTTGATTACTCAACTGTGCTTCTATGCTCACCAAGTCACCAACTTGTGCACTATCGGATTTTGCATGAGCACCAATACGTTTTAATTGAAAATCGAGTTGAGCTAAAGGATGTGTTTTAGGTTTAGGCAAATCTAATTCATTCCAATTTGAAGACAACATATAGGAAAGTCGTTGACTTGTATCTTGAAAGGTAACTTTAACTTGGTTTTTTTGACCTTTTTTGAGATGTGTTGCTAAATAGATAGACTGCCTAGGTGAAACTCCCTTGCGGTTATAAGCCAAACTATCTACAATTTGATCATTTACATGAAGATATATCCAAGTGCCGTCCGTTTTCTTTTTTGTATTTTGATTGAGATAAGCCACCAGTGCTTTTAGGCTTAGAATCGTAGCTTGAGTAGAACCAAAACCACCATGACCATTTCTTCCACTCAGTACAAAACTGATGAGCTCTTGAATTTGTGCTTGATAATCAGCTTGATTAGCAGAAGCTAAAAAAGCACTGAGCATCAATGCGGCAGTTTCTTGCTGTTGATTGCGCCCAAAGGAGCGTACTAGTGTAGAACTTACTTCAATGTTTTCCAAAGCTGTTGTACTCAATTCTTCTTGGATAACAAGCAGTAAACCTTCAGCTTTATCCTTTATATTCAGGTTAGAATAAGCAATACTTAGCAAGGCTAATTGATAGAGATCTTTACGCTCACGAGCAACTTTTTCTGCTGTAGCCAATTCTTTACTGATTTCTGTTACGGGAACTTTAGCGGCAGATAAGGCATATAAAATGTAAGCATTCGTAACCTCTTCAGCTGATGAACTAAAGCCATATTTACCTTTAATTTGCTCGAATCCACCATAACCAGTGCGCTTATTTAACAACCATTTTTGAATGCGATCAATCAATTCCTGCTCAACAGGATACACCTCTCTCATATCTACTAGCTGGATTAGACCATAAGCAGTTAATCCTTCATGTCCAGGCGCACGTCCATACCATTCAAAACCACCTTTTGGGGTTTCATATCCTTTGATTTTGTCATATCCCTTTGCTAAAAACTTGATGGATCTTTGACGAACACTAGGATTTAAGGTATCTAACATTTTCATGGTTTGTAATGCCATAATATTTGGATAGTTGCTAGAAGAAACCTGCTCAAAACATCCATAAGGCTGTCGGATGATCGAGCTTAATCCATCTTCCAATTGTTGCCAAACATTTGGGAAAATCTTGAATTGAGCATGTACCTCTCGGCTATTCTTAGGAAGTGTTACTTCAAACTGTGCATCATTCTTATCAGAAGAATAACTAAACTGTTGCGGAAAAGCATTTTTACGAGTTTTGATATATTCGTCCTTTTGTGTAATTGACTTAGAATAATCTGCTACGGCAACTCTAAATTTAGAAGATTTTTGATAACGCGAAACTTCATAATAAAAGGTAGCTACTGTATATTTTTCTGCATCAACACGCACGCTACGGTTATGGTCATAAGTATATAGAGCCCCATTTCTGTCAACATACAATACAACCTTAGGTTCAGGCTCAGGTTCTGGAACAGGTAAGGGGCTACCATCTTCTGCATAAAGATATTCAATTACCACAGGTGGTTCTGGTTTCAAATCTTTTAGTAGTCTAAAGTTATATGGAGCATCTATCCGAATATCTAGAGATTTGCTAGAGCGTGTATTATTGGTGACAATAACACGAACCTCAATGGTGTCTCCAACACTTACTACAGAGGGTAACTTGGTCTGTAATTCATAAGGTTGTTGAACATAAATCGTTTGCTCAGCTCTACCTAGTTTACCTTGAAGCGCTCTACCTTCTAGAGTTGCTCTGTAGGTTGTGCTTATGTTTGGGATAAAAAAACTAATTTCAGCTTGACCTAGACTATCAGTTAAAATATCAGGATTCCAAAATAGTGTAGTTTTAGGATCAGTATCCTGTGATAGTGTCAAGCCCCATCTGTCATAACCATGTTTTTTAGGTTTGTAATAGCTAATAACATTATTCCTAGCTTGCTTATATTCTACTAGTGTAGTGCCATAGTTTTCAGCAACTTCTGTACTGTAGAGGGAGTAGGGATTGTAGTTGCTTGAGTTGCGAATCTTACCTTCTCCCGATGTAAGGGCCATAACTAGGCGACTATTGATCACCCGACCAAAGAAGTAGGTTTGGAATTGTTGGGTTACACTACTGATCGATAGACTATAGGTAGTAATTGGACTTTTACGCATTCCCCAACCTGAGGAACTCAAGGCCTGTGTACTAGCACTGCCACTTGCAAATGAACCTCCGAGTACTCTTAGGCAATCTACATAGATATCATTACTAGAATAACGATCATTTCTTTCTGCATCCTCTTCTCTTATCATCAGTTTTTGAGGTTCTTCCATAGATAGACGTTGTTCTTCTGCAGCTAGTCTAGCCTTCCATGCATCAAAATCAATTTGGTAAACCAGTTTTCGGATATGATCTGTTTCTTGTGAGAATGATTTTAATTTATGCCAAGTATGGATACTCCATTCTTGATAAGGATCACTAAAAGAATAATCATGGAGAATAAATGAAAATTGCCCGTAAGCATCTGTCATTGTAGAGGCTAAAGCATTTTGTTTAATCTCTTTTTTACGCATGAAAGGCTTTCTAGGGACTAGGTAGACCCGTTTTTTGACCAATGGTAACTCAATATAATCCACAGAATAATCGTTGTAATCATCATTAGAATACTGATAAATACGCTCAAGTGCTTTATGGATACTACCTTGAATACACCAAGCATCTGCTGAGGCGAAACGCTTAGTTTTCCATAATTTAGGCGCTTTAGGTTCTAATAGTTTTTCCCAATTATAACGTCTCCAACCATGTGTGAGCATAACATGATCTAGCGCTGTATCTGCTTTAGTTTCCTCAGGATCAAAATAGAAATTAGGCTCATGTACTTGACCTTTTAGATCACTATTTAGCAATAATTGGGAAAGAATATTGGCTTGTTTATCATCTATATACTGAATATTACGATCATCAACTACCGCCATTGAAAAATGCCCAACAACAGGTCTTCCTGTCTCATCTTTAACTTCAATTTGTAAACTTACCTCGTCGTTAGGAAGATATTTTTTTCGGTCGCTGGTGATTTTGATATCTAGTTGGCGATCTTGATTGACAAAAACCAAACGTTCTGCTTGTGGGCGAAGCTGAGTATCTAATATTGTTAGCTTGGCAATTCCCATAGGTAAGCTGTCTAAGGGAATTATCCAGTCTGTTTGTCCTTTGTTGGTATTAATCTCCTTTTTATAATGAAGTTTACCTTGTATTTGAGCAACTGCATATAGTTTTTGTGCTTCCTCTGTATAGATTTTTAATTTGAGTTCCTTAGCATTATGGTCTATCAGATTCAATCCAATTTTTCCACTAGCATCGGGTAGTACAATTTGCTGTTGAGCATGCTGAGGATGTGTGATGTGTACGGTATATTTTTGATTAGATTTAGGCGTAAATACGAAACTTCCCATTCCATCATGGTAAGACTCAAAATCACTAAGTACCTGATTTTGCGCATCTCTCAACTCCGCTTTTATTTCTACAGGAAATCCTAAAGTATCCACTGCTTTGAAAGCAATCTTTTGTTGAATACCCGCTACCAAATTACCACCTTCAGGGAGTAACTGTATATCTACTGCTGCTTGAATTACTAGTGGAACAGGACGAGCAATGGATTCTCTGGTATTTTTATATAAGGTACTAACATTTAGAATAGCTCTATTATTCAGAATTGTATCAGGCAATTTGAAATAGATAAGGGCATTACCTTCACCATCAGTTTGGACACTGTCCTTAATATTTTGTCCATTATCCAATAAGACCTCAAACTCTAATTTTTCATTAGCATAAGGTTCATCATTGAGTTTGCGAATACTCAAGTTTGCGAAGACCTCATCACCTGCTGAATAAGATGCCATCTCATAATCTAGTGTTAGGAGCAAATTGGGATAGATTACTTTCTGAACTACAATTTCTTTCTCAAAAATGTGTTCCTTATCCAAATTCTGTCCCCAGTTGGTATAAGCCTTTATTTTATATAGACCACCTGCATAGCTTTCTGGAATATAAAAATCACCAATAGCAGCTCCTACAAATTGGTTGTAATTGAGAAAAATACGTTCTATTTGATCGCCTTTGGGGTTGTATAAATCTACATAGATACCATGACTTTTGTCAGAAGTTTGTAGTTGTTCATCTGTCATATATACTTTGAACCAAATGTGTTCGTCAGTGTTATACAGGATTTTATCAGTGTGTATGTAAATACGTTGATCACTAAGGATCTGCTTATACTCAACCAAGCGTTGTTCGAGCTGCTCCAACTGAGCATAAGAATCTGTACTTACTATATTAAAAAGTAAACATAGTAGTAGTAATGAAGATATAGGATATCTAAGCATACAGGAATTGTTTTATTATTGGTACTCTACCAATAAATTGTTTTTTAGTAATGACTGATGATGAATGTGAATGTATGTTATGTATAAACTTGAGTGAAAACTTTGTGATAGGCAAAAATAGGAAAGATTGTGGTCGAATATATGGTAGATTTGATCTAAAATATAGAAAGGTCTAGGTGGTTTATGGCAATTTGGTGCTTTCATTGTTCTTAAATCTACGAAAATAACATGAAAAAGATACATAAGTTTAGATAACTTTTTTGTCCTATGATTTTTAATGAACTCAGAATCCTCTTACTATTTAGATGTCGCCAAACCCTCAGAATGATTCGAAGTATCGGTTGGGTGTTGCTACTGATACTACCAATTGTATTCATGTTTAGTCTGATCCTTTTGGATTTGATTAATCAATATCCACATCCTGCTGTGGCTGTTCTCTTCTTAGTTTCTTTATTGCAACTACAATTATATCGTGGAGATCATAGCTTGGTGAGTTCCCTCCAAACACCTAATATATTGGTGTTTAGTTTAGAATACTATATATTAATGTCGCCCATAATAAGTTTCATGTTGTCTTGGGGAGATTGGATAAATGTGGGAATTTTGATACTTGGAATTCCATTGGTTAGTCTTTTTTCGGCTCGTTCCAAAAGTCGTTTTTTTACACAATTTGGTAAAGATATTATTCGTTTGCCAATTGCCTTATTTGAGTGGCGGATCCAAATCCGAAGACAATGGCCTATATTTTTACTTTTGTATGTTTTAGGTGTACTCATTCTTAAATATCCTGTTGTTTTAGTGATTCTTGTTATGGTATTGGCTATGTTGTTAGCTGCTTCTTATGAATATATAGAGGACAAGGAATTGGTTGAATTATTACAACTAGAAAAAGGTGGTTTGCTTTGGCAAAAAACAAAGTTAATGACCCTGTATTTTCATGGAGCTTTATTACCACATTATACTTTATTTTTAGTTGTCAATGGATCATATTGGTACCTATTGCCAGTAGTTGCCTTAGTTGGCCAATTGATTATTCTATTTGGTTTGTGTTATAAATATGCCAATTATCATCCAGATTATGAACGTGTGCATAATCAACTTTCGCTAGGGTTATTTATGGCTTGTTTCGTAGTACCTTATTTTACTCCTTTTTTAGCACCTGCGGCTGTGGTTTGGTTAATCATTTTAGCTTTTCGTGCACAGAAACGTTTAACTCATTATTATGCTTAAGATAGAACAATTAGAAGTTGCTTATGGGCAACAAACCATTTTAAATGGATTAGACTTGACCTTCCATGAGGGAGAGATTCATGGTGTTTTGGGGATGAATGGTGCAGGAAAAACGACATTTTTTAAGACAATTTACGGACATTTATCTGCTCTATCGGGGCAGTGTTTATATAAAAATAATGTGGTTAGTAGTCAAAGTATTGCTTTTTTAGAAACACAAAATTATTTCTATCCTTACATGAAAGGAAAGGAGTATTTAGAGCTGATGACTACTCGAAACAAAGCATTTCAGGTAGATCGTTGGAATGAGGTTTTTGAATTACCTCTAGATCGTTTTATTGATAATTATTCTACTGGAATGAAGAAAAAGTTAGCTTTTATGGGAATTCTAGCTTTGGATCGTCCAATTCTAATTCTAGATGAACCTTTTAATGGGGTGGATGTAGAGAGCAATGAGAAGATTGCTTTTTTATTGAAAAAATTAAAAGCTTCGGGAAAGATCATTATCATTTCTTCGCATATTATTCATTCTTTGACGAGTATCTGTGATAAGATTAGTCATTTGGATAAAGGTAAGATTGCTAGAACCTATACGCCTAATGAGTTTCCTGACTTGGAAGAACAGTTGCGTGCTTGGGTGCAGGCTGGTATTGGGGATGTATTGAATGAGCTGATTCCATAGGAATTAAGTAACTAACCAAAATTAATCGTATTTGGTTCGATAATCTTTTTTCCGAAATCGGCGTTAAAAAGCCTCGTGATAGCTCTGGGTGGCAACAGAGCTTGCCACTAGTCGGCTTCGCCTCTGACCACTTCGTGGCTATCCCTATGTTTAGCTTCGCTGAGCACTTCGTGGTTTTTGCCTTGTTTTCTAAAAAAATCTTTATCGAACCATTCTATGCTTTCTTTTGTCCACTTACTTAAAAAAAAGGTGAAGTCTGATCTGGAAGATCAAAAGATTATTTGGCGAGGGAATGAATTGCCTCGCTTTGGATCACATTCTGCCATCTATAGCGAGGCAATTCATTCCCTCGCAACAAGAAAAAAACAAAGCCCAAAGATCATTTGGGCTTTGTTTTTTTGAGCTTTTTAGTCAAATTATTTTAGCGTAAGCTATCTTGTGGCTCTTCTTCTATTTTGAGTGGGCGACCATCAGGTCCACGAGGTGTTTCGTAGTAGGGAAATGCCTCTGCTCCTAAACGATCAACTTGAATAATGAAAAAGCGTAAATCCTGTAGTTGTTGATCACTGAGTCTTTCGCTACTGTAGTGTGGCATTCCTAGTTTATATCCTTTTGATTCTGGGCTATAACGAATTACATTATACATAGAGTGGCGAGAAGTATCGTCAAGGTGTTTTTTCAAGAACTTGAAACTAGAAGGCTCCATATCCAATTTAAGATTAGAATATCTTTTATTCTCATGGCAATGCAAACAACTTCTTTGATACACTTTTTTACCATTGGTGAAATCATTGAGAACAGGAGAGGTTTGCTTGCGAATTTGCATTTCTTGAGGAGGCACCAAGCTAGCAGGATAAATTTCTGGGTAGTGGCGACGCATAATATCTACTGCACGTGCATTACTACGGTTATTATCAATAGCAAATTGCACTTTGCTTAGATCTGTCTCAGACAAATTTAAATCTCCTATTTTGAGTTCTAGCGTCCATAAAAAGGCAATAATAGATTCAACTTCCCATTCTTTTAGCTCGCGTCCACGAGCTATATATTGATTGCAAAATTGGATAGCAGATCGAATATCCAGATGTGCATCTTTCTTGAGTTTTTGATTATCGGTTTGGAATAGTGTAATATAATCTCCATTAAAAAAATAGCGTCGATTGATCATCCCAAATAAAGGAGAGGCTGGCAAAAAAGGACGATCAAGAGAATCACAATACTCTAGGCGAACTTGAGGATCATACATTTCAGCCATTCCGTATTCTGATTCTGTACTATGGCAAGCAGAACATACTAGTTTTTTACTAATACGTGGAGTAGATCTACCTCTAAAATCTGTAGTTTGCCCAAAATAGACTAATTCTTCTCCTTTTCTTATAGAGTATTGTTGAGTTGTATCTAGCATATTGGTCTTAATCTTGCCTAATTTTACCAAGACATCCCAAATTGGTGTTTGCTTATCTACAATAAACTGAGGTTTGGTTTTTATCCCAAAACTCATGAATAAAAATAAACCTAAACCTATCAATAAGATCCAACTAATTCTTGACATTACTTCTACGTTTTTATTGGATTAGAACACTCCTATTACATACTATTCTGCTCCTATGCCCTCTGCCATTGCCTGGATATAAATGTGTAGATCCTTAAGTTGCTGATCATTCATTTTTTCTAGAGTATACTGAGGCATATAGGCTTTTTTGCCAGGTACAGGATGCGTTCCTTCTCTAGTGATATAGTAAATAGAATGATAAGAGTCTGCCTTCATTGCCTTATTACTCAAATGCTTAAAGGTACCACGACTATCTGATAAGTTGTATAATGAATACTTTTTGCCCTCATGGCAGTACTTACAACTTAGATCATAAATAGCTTTACCATTATTAAAGCTTTTCTTGTTTTTCAGATCTCCTTCTGTAAGTACAATTGGTTCTAAGGCTTTTTTAGGAAAAGTAGCAGGAGAGTTCTCTAAAAATTTGTCTTCAAGAATATGAATAGCTCTAGCTGAACTTCTCTCTTCATTGAGTGCATATTCTATTTTTTCTTTTTCCACATCAGTAATTTCCAAGTCTCCAATCTTTAGTTGCAGTTCCCAGAAATAGGCTAGGACAGATTCCATTTCCCAATCTTCTAATTCGCGACCTTGTGCGCATTGTGTTGCACATACATGAATAGCCTTACGAATATCTCTGTAAGAGGCTACGATGTCAGGAACACTTGCATATTTCTTTTGATAATCACCATTGTAGAATGATTTACGATTTACAATACCAAAGAAAGTACTACCTTGCAAGAATGGAATATCATTTTTGACAGCATAGTCCAATCGATTTTGAGGATCATTATCTGTCATAGTATCAAACTCCTTAACCGTGTTATGGCAAGAGGTACATTTGAAGAACTTACTTTGTATCTTTGTACGTTTGCCGTTTGGTGCGGTTGTATAACCTTGATGAACTAATTCTTTTCCTCTTTCTGCAGAGTAACCTTTTACTTTTGTATTGACTTTGTGTAATTCTATTTTACCCAGTTTTGCATAAATTTCCCATACAGTAGTCTCATCTGTAATTTTAATAGTATCTTTTTTAAGTCCATTAGACAAGAGCACAAATAGGATTGTTGTGCCTAAAACGCTTAGTGTTATCTTTTTTATTAACATATGTTTTATCTTTAATTGTCGAGATGCTATTGTATGTGCTAAATGGTAAAAATGTGCCTATATTCCACTTTCTCGAAGAAAAGTCAACGTTCACATACCTTTTGGGAGAATATGCACCAAATTTAACAAATTTTAACAGGAACTTAATCGTAATAACTGAATACTCTGTAAGTGTATATTTTTACTATTTTTGATCAAGTTATTTTTAGTATTACAAGTTACAGCGTATTCTCTCTTTTTTATTGATTGCACTATTAATAAGAAGTTTGTCGATTTCTAGACCTCCCATACCATTTATATTGAGTCTTGGAAAACTATACGATGTAAATTATAAAGAGTTTAGTAAAACTAAATGAAATTTGCTGAATAGAAAAAGTAACTATGCTAGAGCTAATTACCCTGTAACTCAATAATAGAGCTTACTGAAGTGATTTTTAGAATCTAAATAACCTAGAGATTGTAAAACCCAACCTAAATTGTCCTAGCCCCCAGTTAGCATCTGTATTAGGTAAATAATCATAGAGCATAATTCCACTTGCATTAGTAAAATTGATTTGGAATACATGTCCACCCGTTTCCATCTCTAAGCCTAATCCTAATGGGATATGGCTAAAGTATCCACTATCAGAAGTGAATCTTGAAGAAGAAAGTGGGAAATTACCATCTAGAATTAGACCTAGACTTTTGGAAAGTTGGATTCTCATGGCAATTCCAACTCCAAAAAGTGCATTCTCATCTCCTTCAAGAACATTGTTTCGCCAAACAAAGCTTGGAGATAACTGTAAGGAGAATGCATCTCCGAATTTTCGGGCTACGTGTAACTCTAATGAATACAAAAGCCGGTGTGCAAATCCTTTGGGAAAATTAGCCAGGGATTGTTTGTTGACGGTATCTTTGCGCATGGTAGAAAGTCCTACTCCTCCAACAACAGTCATAGAAATAGGCATTTCATTGCCATTTGTCTGATGTAGAATTCGATATTTAGCGACTCCATTTAGAAGTTGTCGTAGCTGTCCTGCACCTTTGGTACGGTGCAATCCAAGTGTGAGTTTATTCATTAGACCATATTCGCAACCAATGGCAATATCTGCAGCATTTTCTAAACCATAAAAAGTTTGCCAACCACCATTAGCTCCAAACATATCTCCAAAACGATGTGAAATACGAACATCTAGTTGACGATGTTGGAGAACTTCAACAGATTGTGTATTGATAATACGAGTATCCTTGAAGGTTTGATAGGTGTATTGTTTATCTTGTCCAAACGAATATAGACTAAGCCCGAAGCATAGTACGAATATATATATAATAGTTGATTTCATGTTGATTTTGAGATTTTAGTTTTCAGGGAATCCAGCTTTGCGCCAACAGTCTAATGAGTCCAACTCACTTTGTGTTAATGGAGGGCTGCCATTTGGAGGCATATTTTTCTGGATAAGCACACGAAGCTCAAAGCTACTTGTAGAGCTGGATGCAGTACTAATAGAAGATGCCATTCCTGCATAAGAGGTGACATCTACACCAGCTTGAGGAGTTGTAGCATTGTGGCAACCTCCACAATGATTTTGTAAGATAGGTTGGATCTTATTATAACTGTAGTCTCCAACACAGGTATCTGGAGTACCTTCTGAGTATCCATCAACTTTCCAACAGTTGATCAAGTCCAATTCGGGTTGTAATAAAGACAGTGCAGGAGTATGTCCACCATTGACAATCTTATCTTCAAAACTACCTGCATTAATAGTAGCTAGAATACTGGTGTAGGAATCAACACGTAACCCTGCTGCAGCATCATTTGAGTTGTGACAACCTGAGTTAGCACATTTTCGCTCAAACAAGCCTTGGATGTTTTCTGTATAAGTTACCATTGTGTTTGGACATAGATCATCAGGTGTACCTACATCAGTTGACTCCAAAAAACCTTGTTCTTCCCAGCAAACAATCAGATTATACTCTTCTTTGGTCAATGTATTAGCCTCACCAATCGGCATAGTTCGATCCGTAATTACCTCTGTCTTAAATAAACCATTATCCAAATAGGGTTTTAGACTATTGTAATTACTAACAATGACACCTGCTGTAGCATCATTTGAATTATGGCAACCTGCATCAGCACATTTAGCATCTAATATAGGTTTAATCTGATCATCGTAGGTAACGGTTATTGTAGAACAATCTACAGAATTATTAATTACTTTATCTCGGGTACATGCATTCAAAAAATAAATTAGCAGTAACCCATAAAGGCTCAAAAGTGATATTTGCTTTTTCATGTTAGGTTCTATATATATTATGCGAATTATATACTTATATCTTTGTAAGGCAGGAAACGAATATCTATTTAATTAGAACAACAATATTAGACATTTTTGTCAATGAATAGTATCTTTTTAGAAGTAATAAAATAAGTAGTTAGCCATAATTATTATCTATTTAACCTCGAAGGACTCAACGAAGTTAATTCCTATGAATTATTCTAAGAATTAATTATGTTTACCTACCTACTTAACAAAATTGGACTATGTATAAAATTAATCGATTGTTATTGCCCTTAACATTGTTGAAAACAGTAGGCCTCACTTTAGATCGTTTTGTAGAGTCTTCTAGGATCATACTTTCATTGAGATTTTGAGTTGATAGTAGTACTATCGTTAAAAAAAGGTAAAAACCTGAAGGACTCAACGAAACTAATCTGGAAATACTCGGCAATGCTAAAAGTGGACGAAATCAATAAATTCGATGCAATGAAGACAATTTTTTAATAACTTTGTAATCTTTGTGTAAGAAGAACTCTTTTAGACTAATAATTTAGATTTAGTCCATAGAATCTTTGAACTATAATTTGTAAAAATAAGCTTTTTAAAACTAAAAGGTGTATTTTTGCATTGAAGTTGTTAAAGAACAGATAGCAGATGGATAGATAAGCAATTGGAAATCAAGATGAAGCTCCTTTGGGATTTTGTAGCTTTGCTACAACAACGCTGAAAGAATTGCCATCATTGGCTTTCAATAATTTGTATAACAACTGATTATCTAAATTTGAACAACTTCAGTATTAAATTAGTTTTACATCTTATTTAAAGGTAAGAAAAATTCGCATAATAATACTAAAAAATAAAGAAATATGTATCCAGAACATTTGACTGCTCCCATGGCAAAAGATTTAACAGATTTTGGTTTTACAGGACTAAAATCAGCAAATGATGTACATGATGTATTGAGCAAGAAAGAAGGGACAGTACTTATGGTAGTAAACTCTGTTTGTGGTTGTGCAGCAGGAAATGCTCGTCCAGGAGTGAAGATGGCAACTAGTGCCAAAGATGCTAAGCGTCCTGATGTTTTAGCAACCGTTTTTGCAGGGGTTGATAAAGATGCTACAAATACTGCAAGAGAGTATATGTTGCCTTATCCACCATCATCTCCATCTATTGCTTTGTTCAAAGATGGTGAGTTGGTACACTTTATCGAGCGTCATCATATAGAGGGACGACCAGCACAAGCAATTGCAGAAAATCTAGTAATGGCTTTCAATAAATATTGTTAAGCAGACTTAGAGCAAATATAGAATTATCTGAAAGGATAATTTAAAAAAGGAGCTGTCCAAAACACAAGTTTTATTTCTGTGTTTTGGACAGCTCCTTTTTTTGTTTACAATAGATAGGGAGGTATTCCACGAACTACTATTGCTTGATCATAGATCTACTAAATTGTTGACCATCTACATCTAGGATATAGAAATATTGCCCACTGCTCAATTCTTTAGCATTGAACTCTAGGGTATGAGTACCTGAGCTTTTGGAACCCAAGTTAATATCCTGAATAATTTTTCCATTAGTATCAGTGATTAACAAGGCGACCATATTCGCTTTTTGTGGAAGTTCAAAACTGATAGTAGTTAGATCAATAAGAGGATTTGGGTAGTTATGTAGGACCAGGCCATCACTAACTGAACTAAAGCCTTCAGTATTACTTGATAGTGTTGTATAGGCTTCTTTATCATGGCTTGTTGGGAGTTGACCGTCCCAAAGCATAAACTTCACGGCTTTTTTATAAGTAATATATTTTTCTACATTTTCAGCTCCTTTACGAGCTTCTAGTTTTTCTTTATGAGCTTGACGTTTTTCTTTATGTTGTGCAATTTCTTCTGTAGTTAAATATTTTGCATGAATAGCATCCTTTTCTTCTCTCCATTGCTGATGATGGCTAGCGAGATCATTTTTGAGGCTTTCCACCAGAGCTACGTTATTTTTGAGAATGGGTAATAAGGCTTCATGAATAGCTTTACGCTCTTTGTGCAATCTCTTTTTTTCTTGTCCCAATATTTCACGGATTTCCTCTTGAGTCTTTCCTTCTTCTCTATAGTTTTTTGCTGTTTGTCGTAGAGCTTTCATCTTTTTCTTGAGCTCATTTTTTTTGATTCGTTGTTCCTGTATAATAGAGAGTTCTTCAGGGCTTAAACTCTGCTCCATTTTCTCATGAGCTTGTTTCAAAACAGGATACATTATTTCTGCAAAGTGTGTTTTTAATTCAGCTTTGTGTTCAGCAGAGAATTTAGATTTATAATGATGTTTGTGTTTTTGTGCAAAAATTATTTGGGTCGAAAGGATTAGGAATAAACCTAAAGTGAATACGTTTTTCATGAGATAAAGTGTTTTAATGGCATAATTTAAAACCTTGATTATTAGTTAGTTGTGTAGGTTTGTTTTGCCGTTGATTAATAGTTAGTTACAAATAAAAAGATTGATTATGATTTATATAATCTATCTTAGAATAGACTTGTACCTAGATCGAAAGGTTTAATTGTATGATGAAAAAAATCAAAAAAAAATTGCAACTTTCGAAATAATGATTTTACTTTGTATCTGTAACACAGAGTTACAAACCAAATTAATAAAGAATAAAAATGAAATATATTGCTACATATTATCCTAACACTTGTTGTTGTTGTTGTGCTAAATAAAAGCATCTCAACAGGTCAACTTATGGATATATAACGCGTATGTTTTCTAGATACAACTTCCAAGTTTCTGAGTCCTTTTGAGATATTGTCTCAAAAGGACTTTTTTGTTGTATTTAATTGTAAAACTTTCATAGACTAACTTAAATTTTCTCAACTGATGATGTTCTCTTTAATCCTAAATATTACAGTTTGTTGTTGCTGCTGTTCTTGTTGCCACTCATCATGGATGATGGAACGGTACCGCTATAGGCTTTAGGATTAGACAATTCTATGATACCAAATTATAAGCAGGTTCTTCTATCATTTTGAGATAGTAGAACCTGTTTTTTTGTAGCAAAAAATTAGTTCCAAAAATTTCAGATACAGAATTAGCCTTTATCGCCAATCTAGATTATTCACAAGTACAAACCTCAATTATGTTAGTTCAATCGCTCAACAAATCAAGACTTTTAGAGAAAGTACAAGAACTCTCAAAGTTTATCGGATCAACACCTTTATATCAAATTCAGAATATTTGGGATAATCCTAAGGTGAAAATTTATGCAAAATTAGAATGGCAACAGTTAGGTGGAAGTGTGAAGGCACGACCAGCATTTCAGATTATTAAGCAAGCAATAGAGGAAGGTTACTTGGATGAGCAACGTCACTTGTTGGATGCAAGTAGTGGGAATACAGGAATTGCTTATGCACAGATTGGAGCAGCTTTGGGTATTCCTGTTACGTTGGTCATTCCTCAAAATGCATCAAAGGAACGTAAACAGATTTTGGAAGCTTTGGGAGCTACCATTATTTATACTTCGCCTTTTGGTTCTACCGATGAAGCACAAGAAAAAGCATTGGAGTTAGCTAGAGCTAATCCTGATCAATATTTCTATGCAGATCAATATACGAATGCTGCGAACTGGAGAGCACATTATGAGTCTACAGCATTGGAGATTTGGACAGAAACACAGGGAGAAGTTAGTCATTTTATTACAGGATTAGGAACCACAGGAACCTTTGTTGGAACATCTAAACGCTTATTAGAATTGAATCCGTCTATACAAACTATAGCCTTACATCCAGAAACAGCTTTGCACGGTTTGGAAGGTTGGAAGCATCTAGAAACCGCTAAAATCCCTAAAATTTATGATGCGAATATGGCTACTCAAAATCAAGAAGTGAGCACTTTAGCAGCTTATGAGATGATCCAATTGGCATCGAAAAAAGAAGGTTTATTATTGAGTCCCTCAGCAGCAGCAAACCTACAAGGAGCAATAGCACTGGCGGAAAACTTAGAAGAGGGAGTTGTGGTGACTATTTTTCCGGATGATGCAAGTAAATACAGTGATTTGTATAAGCAATTGTTTTGTTAAAAATTGTGAATCAGGAAGTTATAAACTATCCAGTTCAGATAATAAATTAAAACTAAGATATCATGAAAAAGACTTTAATTCTTCAACAATCGGCATATGAGCGGATTGCTCAGCATTTAGAATCGACTTATCCGAACGAAGGCTGTGGCTTTTTTTATGGAAAAGATGGTGATCAGGTACGTCAAGTATCGGAGGTTTGGGCAGTACCCAACTCGAAAGAAGGTGACCAAAAAAGGCGTTTTGAGATTTCTCCTTTGGATTATATCAAAGCTGAGCGTAAAGCCAAGGAATTAGGATTGGCTTTACTAGGGATTTATCATTCCCATCCAAATCATCCTGCTATTCCTTCTGTGTATGATTTGCGTCAAGCTATGCCTTATTTCTCTTATATAATTTTGTCGGTGCACGACGCAATAGCTACTCGAATGACTTCGTGGCGATTGGTAGAAGGGCAGCGATTATTCAAAGAAGAGATACTTGAGGTAACTACTCATACCGAATTGAAAAAAATTCCATAATGCTAATTCATAGTTGAAATTGTGATTTAGGTTTAAATAGATTGATTGATTTAACAAAGCATTTTTTGAAGGCATAGCCACGAAGTGGACAGAGGCAAAGCCGACTAGTGGCAAGCTTTGCTGCCACCAGCGCTACGGCTGAAAAAAATAATGCGGTTAGGCAATTAATTTAGCAGAAGATGAATACAAATTTTAATTATGGATTAGAATAATTCCTAAAACTTAGTAGTCCGTATCGTCTAAATGGTTAGGGCATCAGTCTGCAAAACTGAAGGTAGCGGTTCAAGTCCGCTTATGGACTCTAGACTTTAATCCTACAGTTTCTTGGTTTTTTAATTTTTAATCAAATCCTGAAAGGCTCTGCAAAGCAAAAATTAAAAAACAACTTTCCTCAGCGTTTGATAAACACTTTCGGAAAATCAAGAAACTAAGCTAGTATTTAAGTAGGTGGACATAATTAATTTTATAATAATTCACAAGGTTTTTTGATGCTGAACGAGACGAAAAACGTAGGGATAGCACCGCTATCACGAGGCTTTTTAACAAAGTGCAGCGCAAAAAGGCTGCTTGAATTAAATACAAATTAATTGTGGCTATCTACTTAATAGTATGTGACTTTTTAGTTTTTACAAAAACTAAAAAGCATTGTTTAGCTCCACTGAGCACTTTGTGGTTCTCACTAATTGATTATCAATTAGTATCGAAATTATCACATGCTATTTTAATTAAAAAACAAACTCAAAAATTCTTTAATAGTAGTGTATTCTAATAATATTAATAGTGAAGTTGTTTAAAAATTGTCTTCGCCGCATTAAATTCATTGATTTTGCCCACTTTTTTACCTTTTTTTTCGCTGATAGCGCTGGTGGTAGCAGAGCTTACCACTAGTCGGCTTCGCCTCTGTCCGCTTTGCGGCTATCAACTCAAAACCACGAAGTGCTCAGCGAAGCTAAATCATCTTAATTTCTGCATCAAATCTAATTTTTAAACAACTTCAGTTTGTAGGTTTTGGTAACTAATTGGTAGTCAAAATTATGTGTAAAATTGGCTGAAAATTAACGAACTATCAATACTATAGTACACTATATAATAATAACTAATCATGGCACAAATTATCATTCCCACTCCTTTACGTAAGCTAACCGATCAGCAAGCTAACTTTGAAACATCAGGAACAACTGTGCAAAAAGCAATTGAAGAATTAGCAACACAGTATCCTAAATTAAAAAATCATCTCTTGGATCAAGATGGTAAAATTCGTTCCTTCATTCGTATTTTTGTAGAAGACGAAGATATTTTAGGTTTGCAGAATGAAGCAACACCACTTGGTGAGAACCAAACTTTGAGTATTATACCTGCAATAGCCGGAGGAGCATCTTAGCAAATTAAGGTTCTAAATATACTCTTAGATCTTATTACTTATTTTCAGTCTTAAGCATAATTATAAAAAATAGATATGTCAGATACAATAAAATTTTCGAAAGCAGAACTAGAGCGTTACAGTCGCCACTTGATTATACCTGAATTTAACATAGAAGGTCAGCGTAAATTAAAATCTGCTAAGGTTTTGGTAGTAGGTGCAGGTGGTTTGGGTAGTCCATTATTATTGTATTTAGCTGCGGCAGGTGTAGGGACGTTGGGGATTGTAGATTTTGATGTAGTGGATGATAGCAACTTGCAGAGACAGGTATTGTATGGAACAGAAAGTGTAGGTTTGGCAAAAGTAGAGGCTGCTCGTCAGCGTTTGTTAAGTCTGAATCCTCACATACAGATCAATGTTCACAATACACAATTGACCTCTAATAATGCATTGGATATTATCCAAAACTATGATTTAGTAGCTGATGGAACTGATAATTTCCCAACACGTTATTTGGTGAATGATGCTTGTGTAATTTTAGGTATTCCTAATGTATATGCCTCCATTTATCGTTTTGATGGTCAGGTATCTGTGTTCAATTATAAATACGAAGATGGAACGTTTGGACCTAACTATAGAGATCTTTTTCCAACACCACCACCTCCAGGCTTAGTGCCGAGCTGTGCAGAAGGGGGCGTATTGGGTGTATTACCTGGTATTGTAGGTAGTTTGCAAGCCAGTGAAGTCATCAAGGTATTGACTGGAATTGGTGAGCCTTTGGTAGGACGTTTATTCTTATTTGATGCATTGAGTTTTGGAACGCGTACACTTAAAATTCGCAAAAATCCTGATTTAAAACCCATTACAGAGCTGATTGATTATAAAGAGTTTTGTGGATTAAATCTTTCTGAGCAGAAAGCAAGAGTAGTAGTTCCAGAGGTGGATGTAGAAGAATTGGTACGTTTGCAAAATCTTAAATTAGATTATCAACTCATAGATGTACGTGAGCCCTATGAGCAAGAAATTGCTAATTTGGGTGGTCTATTGATTCCTAAAAATACAGTAGAGCAACACTTGGATAAAATTGATCGCAATAAGCAAGTAATTATCCATTGTCGAAGTGGAAAACGTAGTGCAGATATTGTTGAGTTATTGAGAGATAAATATAATTATGACAATGTTTATAATCTGAAGGGGGGAATTCTAGAATATGCAAAGAAAATTGATACAACATTAGCTCTTTATTAACCCTCACTAATCGTACTTTTATCATAAAGTCTGAGAATCTTTGGTTCTTCCTAGTCATTTAGGGAGAACCTTTTTTGTATATTTGTTCTATTATCAATAACCGTACGTGACTTTTTTACTGATCGGTTGACAGAACAGTGCTCATTAAGTATAACATTAGTTCACAGAGGTGTTTGATTGAAACATGAATGAACTATCAAGTATAAGGTACATGGAAAAGATTATACAACAGTTTGTAGATATTATGCAATTAGCTTGTAAGCGAATGGATCAAGAGATCTTTGATTTGGCTGCTTTTGAGGCAAGTCGAGCATATCGTTTGCTTTTTGAAGCAATAGAGGAACAACCTAGTACACCACATTTAGGTGCTGATGCCATTAAGGCTATTATAGATAGTATTAAGATTGTAGAGGTTTTATACGAGTTTCCAGAATTAGAAAAAACAGGCTATACTATAGATATACTTCAGCATACGAAGCAAACTGTAGAGCAACTGTTAATGGGCGATCTCAAAGAAGAAGATGCATTAGAACAGTTTAAGGGAATGGATAAATTATTAACACAGACAATGCAAGTGGTTAATTATTTGAGCCAAAAACAGTCTACCCTTGGGGCTTTAGAAAACCCAAGCTTGAGTGTTTCCTTAGAACCTGAGGGGCAGATTAATCTATATGCTAGATTAGGAGAACAGCAAGGATTATTATCGTTGGCTCAAGCAGCCCAATTGCATCGGGAGTTTCTGAAACGCCTTAAAAATCGACAGGAAAATAAAGGGCGTTTGTTCAATCTAGCTTCTCAAATGATGACAAAGGGAGCTTTTGCAGAGGCTGCTAGTGCTTTTGGTAAATTAGCAGAACGATTTCCTGAGTATTCTGCAAATCTGTGGAATTGTATAGGTGCTTGTCATTTTTATCTAAAAGAGTATGAAAAAGCATTACCTTATTATAAGAAGGCTCTCAAGGCAGGGGCTATTTTAGGGCATATAGAATATAATATTTGGGAAACTTGTGTCGCATTAGTCAACGATACAGGAGATCGAAATGAAAAAATGCGCTGGAAATTTTACTATGAAGAATGTTTTAGTCACCCCAATTTTACTATTCAGGTCTAAAATTAGTTTATTGGTTAATATGGGGGCAACTTTAGCCTTGTTGAGCACTTTGTGGTTGGAGTGAATAGCCTACAAAGTGGTTAGAAGTATAGCTTCTAGCTTATTCTTTGAACTTTTTCAAGGACTGCCAAGGTGTGAGCGTCTTTCAAACTTACTGAAAATATACTGCAAAAATATTCATCTATCTGCGTTAGAGAGCACAAAATGAAATGAAAAAACAAAAAGTCACACATTATTTTTATTATAAATAGCAGTTATTTTCTTAATTTAACGGTGTATTAGCATATTAGTCTCTAAGTGAAAAGGCGAAGGAGATTTTTTATGAGAAATATGACAACTTATTTTCATTGTTATAAGACAATGGATAAACACTAAACAAAAGACATTATTACAAATAAAATACACTAAACATATTATTAGTTGAGAATGTTTGTGGATAGATTTATTCAGATAGCTCAATATTTTTGTTCTGTTGTAAATGATGTAATAACCTCTATTATCTTTTCTTTTTTTACGTAGAAAAACCACATAGGATCATGCACGCACTTATCAGGCTATTTACTGCTCCTAGCGTATTTATTTGTACGTTATTTTGTCTAACGATTACCTCATCATCCCAAGCACAGCTCTCCAAGGAAGATTGCGAATATCTGCTCAAGGATGCACAGTTGAATTATGATATGGGATTATTGGATGATGTTTTAACAAGTGATTTAATAAATTGCTTAGAAAGTTCAGAAAAAAAACTTTTATCTAAACAAGACAAAATTGCTGCTTATCGATTGTACACAGAGTCTTTTTTATTTATGAATGAAATTGATTCTGCAAACCACCAATACGAAAAGCTTTTGGGTTATAATCCACTGCACAGAGTTACTCCCAATGATAAGACAGCTTCTTATGATTTTATTTATCTTTCTAATACATATCGTAAGAAACCAATTTTTTCAGTCTATGGTAAAATGGGAGTAAACTATTCTCGTCTACAAGTTTTCCAATACTATTCTTTAGATAATACAAATGATCTTACCAAAAATTATAATACCAATCGACCAACTATTGGTATAAATGGTGGATTGGGATTTGAGATTCCTCTTTTTGAGATGAAAAAGCCTTTTCCTTTAGATATTGAATTGGTAGTAGAAGCCAATTTAGCGAATAGAGCTTATAGTCATAGAGACTCTCTATACATGAATACAACTAGTACAGATGCACGGTTTGATAACTCTGATAGTGAGATTTCAACAGCTCTTAGCGATCCACTATTATATGCAACAACTACTTTTAGAGAAAGCCAAATGTGGATAGATGCTCCTATTATGCTTAAGGCAAATTGGAGAGGTAAAAAGCAAAAAGAAACTGTAAATAATGTAATACCTTATATATATGTTGGTGTGGATAATAGTTTCTTATTAGATGCTAACTTGGTGAAAATCAGAAGAACTACAGAACAAGAAGTAAGTTTAGATGGTGGTAATCAGACACAAGAGAAACAAAAACACCGTGTTTTCTTCTTGGATAAGAAGGGGGCTGCTGAACAAGGACGTTCTTCTTTACGATCTTTTTATAACTTTTCTGCTGTAGCAGGAGCAGGAGTCAAGCTTCGTTTAGAACGCAATTATTTCTTTATGGATTTACGGTATAATCACTTTTTCTTAAATAATGTTAACCGGGAGAATCGTTATTCAGATAATGAATTACTTTATCGTTTTGCTTATGTAGATTCGGATTTTAGAATGTCTAACTTAGCATTTACGTTAGGGTTCGCCAAGTCATTTTATACTCCAAGTAAAAAACGTAAATACAATAATGTAATCTTGCAAAAACGCTTGGATAAAATGATCAAACGAAGAAAAGTACAAGCGAGTAACACTCCTGATAAAGAACTCAAGGATCAGATGAATAGAAATATTCGTGATTTAGAACGTGTCAAGGAATCTTCTTTGAATAGAGTAAAGAGTGGTTTGAATAAAAATAAGCAAGAGCTTGATAAAGCAAGACATATCTTAAAAGGAGGACCTGATGTACCAAAAGTAAAAATTACAGGACCTTCTATTCAAATTGATTAATATTTTAGTTAGCATATACAGTAGTCTGCAGAATAGTGTATTGTAGATTATTTATATAAATTAATTATGATGAAAAAACAATATATTACCATAATATTCGCTGTATTAGGTCTGATTTTAGGACTTGGAAGTTGTAAAAAAGATAAGATAGCTCCAAATAGACAACAAATAGCATTTATAAAATATTATGGACATGTGCTAGACCAAAAGGGGAAAGATATTAAGGTATTAACTTCAGAAGACGGAGTTACGGAGTATCTCATTTTAGGGTCGAGTAAATCTTTTGGAAGCTCAACTAATAGTACTACTTATAATGATATGTATCTAATTAAAACGGACTCCTTGGGGAATGAAATTTGGAGCCGAAAATTTGGAAATGATACAAAAGATCAACTAGATTCTGACTTTACAGGTTCCGATGATCCTCAAGATTATGACGAAGAAGGAGTTCGTTTATTGGTTCTAAAAGATGGAAGTGGTTATCTATTGGCAGGAAATAGAACTCACTATGTAACCGATCTTAATGGTCAGTTAGTTTCTGCAGATCGCAAGATTGTATTATATCAAGTAGATCTTGATGGAAATTTGGTATCTAGTTATGTGCATGATTATGATAATTGGGATAAAACTACAGCTTGTTGTTCTGAGATTTTGCTAGATATCGTGGAGCTTGACCCTGAGGAAGAAGCAATGATAGATGCACCTGGTAAGTTTTTATTGACAGGGAACACAACTCGTGTAGATGTTTCTAAACCAGGATTTATAGCAAATGGAACAGATAAGACAGATATCTTTACGGTCAAATTAGATGAAAATTTTGGGACTGTATGGACTGCTACTTATGGTTTTGTAAGAGAGGATGAAGGTACTGCTATCACGGTACTAGATGATGGTTATGTAATAGCAGGTATGACACGTAATAGAGAGCAAAGTACAAACTATCAAGAGGCTTTCATTCTTATCAAATATAAGAAACAGTCTGGTAATATTATCAATACTCAGCAGTATCAATACGGTGACTTTGATTGTAGGGCTACTTCAATGTGTTGGGACAGTACAAATGAGGTACTCACTGTCTTTGGTAATACTATTGCTGCTAATGAACTAGAACCAGTTTTATTACTTTTACAAGCAGATGCAGATTTTGGCACTGTCAAAGATTTTACTACATTATCTGTATTAGAAAATGCCAACCCTGCAAAGGATGGTTCTGTAGCTGTCGATGTGGTGCTATTACCAGGGAATGAAGGGTATTTGTTATCTGCGACTACGACACAACCAATCACCTTTTTTGGTTCAGATAATGAGGTTGATCCAAATCAAGGTAGTAATGCTCAATCTGCACATATCATCAAACTTGACGCTTCTTTATCACCAGTTGATAGTAGAATCATGGGGTATGGGGTATCAGGAGAATCGGGGCGAATAGCATTGCTTGAGACAATTGAAGAGGGAGCAACTTCGGCTACAGCTTTGGGTTATGTTTTGACAGGGACATTTGATGTAGGTACAAATACGATGGTTGGATTAGTGAGAATGAATACAGATTTATCTTTTGACCCAGATGGACAAGAAGAGCAAGAGAATTAAATATGACAAAAATTAGAGCATGTTTTAGATACTAGCTTGCTAAGCCCTCTATAATATAAGAAGCTCGGATTTCACACGAAATCCGAGCTTCTTATATTATAGCAGTCACAGATGATTGTGCTGCATTCTTATTACTTTTATCCTATTACTTGTGCTGTTTCAGTATTAAGCATATTTCTTCTCTCACCTTTTGCCATTGCTGCGAGAGCTTGTACCAAGAGGTACAAAGGCAGAGCAAAAAGAAAAGCTGACCAAAAAAATCCAAAGGGCTCAACGAAGTAAATTTCTTTTTTAACGCGCATTATAAATGATTAATTATCAGTGGGTTATTTTAATGCTGAACCTCCCTGCTTAATAAGTATCAAGAAAACGATATGAGTTACAAAGAATTGGAGCAAGTCGATTAGTTAGCTTCTCTATACAGTACATCTAGATTACCAATCTTAGCTTTGAGTTTTTTCATTCTTTTAGCCAATTTATTCATTTTAGCAAGAATATCAGAATTATCATCATTGGAATCATCTTTCTTACCCCCTGCCAAGGTACTCGCTACTTTATCCATTTGAGCCTTTGCAGCCGCATATTTCTCCTGAGTTTCTGCCTTTGCGCTAGCATAAACCTTATCAAAATTTTCAAGAACTACTCTCAAAGAAGCAATAGCTTGTCTAATTTTCTTAGGTTGTCTTGCTTTTTTGAATTTTCTAATTGCAGGAACTAATAACTTAAATTCACCAAGATATTCTGCTAAGGCCTTGTCATGATCCAATTCTTGTCCTTGGTCAACTACACCATCTCCATCGGTATCACCTGTAGCTTCTCCACTTAGTTCACCTACAATGTTGACACTAGATAAGCCTAACATAGGTAAGATTTTCTTTCCTGCTTTATTAATTTTCGGTTCTAAAGCTCCACCAGCACTAGGCATAATATTCAGAATATTATTTCCACTATCGTCTACTGTAATAAAACTATGCCCAACCAAAGTTAGTTTCTTTTCAGACTTTGCTTTTACTTTAATTTCTTTTTTCCAAACAGGATCGGGTTTCCCAAATATTAACATCAAACCAATCTTATTATCAGCATAAGTATGTTGGGTTTTTAGATAAACAGGGACAGTCGATTCACTATTATTAAATTTATTGGCAATCTTCTTAACTACGGCTTTCATGATTGCTTTATATTCAGCTACTTTTAAGTTATCCAAAGTATCTAAACTAAGCTTTTTATGTATCTTGATACTCATATGTTTTGTTATTTTTTTAATGGGCACTTTCGAAATATTCGCTAAATATAACAAAAAAAAGCGAAAAAAAAAAGTGTGTAAAAAAACTAAAAAATAGTCGTAACCTTTTACATAGATTAGAGTTAAGGAAATATAAAAAGCCTAAGATAGGAACTAGTATTTTTTAATGAAAGGGCTTTATGTCCCTAAAAAATCAAGATAACCATGAACAATCGAAACTTACTAAGTCTAATTTTTCTAAGCTTATTTATCCTCACTATATCTAGCCAGGCACAAACTCAAAAAGAACTAGAACAGAACAAAAACATAGTTTGGGCAGGAGAGATATTTACTGATTACACACCAAGAAGAGGAGAATATGCAGGTTGTGATAATAGAGATAGTTATCACAAAGATTTTCCAAGTATTAAAGGAAGAAGTAACTTCAAGTGGCTAAAAATGCAGATTAGAGATATTAATAAAACACAAGGACACGAGCAGGATATTGTTTATCAGATGTTTTGTCAAGAAGAGATGAAGTATACTGCTTACAAAACACATGAACTGAAAGATAAATATACAGAGAAGGAAGTAAGATCTATATTTTCTTCCGTAGACACCATTATCGCATTTGATCCTGACACTTATGAGGAAATTGTTAAGGTAGTTGTCACATTAATGAATCCCAATGATATTGAGATCTTTCGCTTGAAACAAACTATATATTATGACTATACAAAGCACCAGTTTATATCTGTTCCTACGGCTCTAGCACCGATGATTACAAGCACCAATAATAAGGGAGAACCTCAAGGAATTAGTCCTTTGTTATGGATAGAGGTAGAGAGTTCAACAGGAATGCCTAATTTGAATGATGCTGATATCACTTGGGCAAAACGTATGTATAGAAACTGTGAGTTTAAGGATATAAAGATATTTAAGACCGAAAAGACTAAGGGAGAAATTATAAGTGAAATGGTTACTTTTTTTCGTGAAAATTCTAAGACGGTTGAACTTGCAGCTACCTTTGATGGAGATGGAAATATAATGATGAAAGAAGGTGAAAAAGCAAACTTTGGAGCTAGTATTGACACGATCATTACATTTGATCCTGTTACCTTCACAGAAAAGTTAAGTGTTGTAAAAGTGAATATCGATGGTAAGAATATCGATGAAATGCGTCTTTTACAAGATTGGTGGTGGAATGACAAAGAACAAAAGCTATATATTCGTCATGCAGGATTTTCGCCAATCATTAAGCGTTACGATAGTGATGGCATCTTTCTAAATAGTGGTCCTATATTTATTCGTCGTACCGATTTTAAATAGGAAAGTTATTTGGAGATAGCTGGGACAAAAGGTTTAATATCAAGCATGTTTCTTCTTTGGGAAGTTTAGTATTAAGTAGGGACTTTTGCTTCGCAGAGCACTTCGTGGTTCAGTATTTAAAATACGTTTGATAATCAATGAATTATAGGCAGTTCTAAGAAAGAAATTTACTTCGTAGAGCCCTTCGGGGTAACCCCGCTTTTGACCATAAAGTACAAAAATCGGGGTTTAGTTTCACTGAGCCCTTCGGGGTTGTCTGATGTTCCCAAATTGGTCATAGCTTTGAAAATTACAGAGTAATTTGAATTGAGCTATTTGTTAATTCCTGAGAATTAACAAGTGACCAATTATAAAATAAAAGAAGTCCTAGATCTTTTGGTCACCTTTTGCAGCAATGGCAAAAGGTGAAAGAAGAAATATTTGGATTATTTCTTAAGGTCTTTGTTTCTTCCAACGGTTCATGAACTCACAACCTTCCAATTTAGACAAACCTCCTACACGCAATTCGATAAAATGCTCATCAATATGGTCATTCACCCACTCATACAAGAACTTTGCTTTCTTCTCTTCTAATGCTGCTTTTTGAATTCTAGAATAGTCATCTTTTAAGTTAGCCTCATGTGGCAAGGTACGATTACGAACCTTAATTAACTTATAGACTGGCTTACCATCCACACCACGCATTTTTAGTGGTTGAGTTATCTCTCCAATATCAGCATCATCTAAAGCAAAATAAATTTCTGTATCCAAATCTCCCAATTCAATGTAAGGCTCTCCTGTTTTTTGGCTCAGAATAGTTCCATTTTTAGTTTTGCTAAACTCATCTTCTGAAAACTTCTGAATACCTTCAGAGAAGGTCAAAGAGTCTTGCATAATTAGTGTGCGGATACTATCTGCATGGTTGAAGGCAGCTTCTTCATCCTTTGCGGTAATGGTTGGGCAAAGAAGAATATGGCGACAGTGGATATTGTTTCCTAAGCGTTCAATGAGCTGAATAATATGGTATCCAAATTCTGTTTTTACAATCTCAGAGATTTCTCCCTTATCCAACTGGTAAACTACAGCTTCAAAATCTGGAACAAAAGTACCTCTTGGAACGATTCCTAAATCTCCACCTCGACTTCCAGATCCAGGATCACAAGAATATTTGCGAGCCAAAACTGCAAAATCTACACTATCTACTACCAATTGTTTGCGTAAGTTCTCTGCTAGTGTAAGTGCACGTTTATCTTCTTCATCACTTATCTTAGGTTTGATCACCAACTCATCGAGTTCTACCTCTGCATTGAAATAGGGTAAACTATCCTTAGGAATACGTTTAAAGAATGTTTTGACTTCTTTTGGAGTAATGATTTGGTTCATAGATATTTCTTGTTGCATCTTCTGAATGATCAATTGCTTGCGCATATCATCTCGCATGCGTTCTTTCATTTCCTCTGGAGTCATATTGTAATAATAGACAAATTGTTCTTCGCTACCTCCCATATATTCCAAGATTTGTAGGATACGAGAGTCTAACTGTTCGTCTACTTCTACATCACTCACCAAAACACTATCTCTATCAGCTTGGCTCAGAATTAGTGCATTGGATAAGGATTGTTCAAAAACTGCACAATAAGCATTCTCTGGTAAGTTACCCCCTGCCTGAGATTTTAATAGCTTGTACTGTGCTTCTACATCAGATAGCAAAATTACTTCATTTCCTACTACAGCGATAACTCGATCTAAGTGTTGTCCAATGCTATGGTGGTGAATAAAAAGGCACAATATGCTCAATAACAAGAATTGTTTCATTATATATATTCTAAGTTTGATAAAATTTATACTAGTGTGCTTGGTATTTCTCAAGCTTTTCTATGTAAACTATTGTATAAGTCAATTCGGTTGGGTACTTAGTGTAAGAATTCCTTTGCTTTTCACCAAGCTTCTACCTAATAGATTTCAAAATTAGCTTCTTTTTTTCCTTTTAGGTATAACTCCTTTCGAATATCGCGCAGTAACTTTGCACTACGTTGATGCAATATAATTCTAGATATTTGTTCTTGGACTTGTGATAATGGTAAAGCATCATCTTTTCCTTTAAATTCAAAAATCTTGAGGAGATATTGATGATTGTCATCTGAGCGGTCCAAGATCCTATCGCCGTCTATATATCTTGTACTGATCATGTTCTCAGGAACTTGGCGACGAACATTATCGAGTTTAATCCATTTATCTTCATCCAAAACATAGACTGTTTTATCTTTATGTTCTGCACAGAATAGCTTCACTCGTTCGAAATCCATTCCACTTTCTGATTTGAATAGTTTACGAACTTCGTCAATACCTTCTACTTCTCGTTTTATTTTTACAAAATGACAACGAATCCAGTCTATTCCAGATTGATACTGTTCTTTATTTTTGGTGTAATAGTCTGAAATTTGAGCAGCGGTAACAACCGAATCTAATCTTTCTCCAATTAGGTTTTGTTCATAATACTCTAAAATGAGGGAGGTTCTAAAATCTCTTACTCTACGTTCTATGTAATCATTTTTTTTATTGATATTTTGCTTAGCAGTTCGTACCAAAAGTTGATCATTGATCCATTTTTCGATATGCATTTTAACTTGATAAATACTATCTTTTGGTGGAACACCACTCCCAACACCTTCTATATCTTCTGGATACAAATAAACATCATAAACTCTAGCTAAGGGCTGCTCTCCTTCAGTGGTAGATGGCGTAGGTGATCCCCCACAGGAGATTAGGCTCCCAATCCCAATAACTAAGAGTAAATACAAATAGATATGCTTACAGTAATTTTGCATGAAAGAATAACTTTGAAATTATTGGATAATAATGATCAAACAATTTCTGGTATAAATAAATCTAGAGTTTAGAAATTTTCTGTAAAAGTAAGTAGATGGAGTCTCAGCTATATATTCAACTACAAATTTTGAAAAGTAGTTAGCCGCTCACAGATACTACAGATAAAAATTACTTAGTTAATTTTTGGAAAATATCTTCAATAGTAGGTTTTTGCTCACTGAGCTCCAACAGAACATAGCCAGAGTCCATTGCAAAATTAAATAAATGTGGTCGAATATCTAATCCAGCTTGAGATTTCAAGACAAATTGTTTGGAGTTATTCGTTTGTACATCTATTATACCACCAATCTTTTTTAGCTGTTGCACAGCTACTTTCTTATCAAACTCTACATGGATAGTACCTTCAACAAAAACCTTTTTACGTAAGTTGTCAATGGTATCATTAGCAACCAATTTACCTTTGTTTATAATTACTACCCGATCACAAAGTGCTTGTACTTCTTGCATAATATGCGAAGAAAAAATTACAGTTTTCTCTTTACCCAAATCCTTGATAAGTTGTCGGATTTCAATCAACTGATTTGGGTCTAATCCAGAAACTGGCTCATCCAAGATCAGTACACTAGGATTATGTAACATGGCTTGCGCCAAACCTACTCTTTGGCGATATCCTTTCGAAAGGGAACCAATAAGCTTATGTTGTTCACGTGTCAGTCCTGTGCGTTGAATCATTTGATCAACCAAATTCTTTGGATCTTTCAAACGGTGTAAGCCTGCAATGAACCGCAGGTATTCTTTGACATACATATCCTTGTAGAGTGGGTTGTGCTCAGGAAGATAACCAATCCGTTTGCGAACTTCCATGGAATGTGTGTTTGTATCAAAGCCACAGACTTTAGCGACTCCATCCGTTTGCGGAAGAAAACAGGTTAGGATTTTCATAGTAGTGGTCTTACCTGCTCCATTGGGCCCCAAGAAGCCAACAATCTCACCTTGATTGGCTTTGAAGGAAATTTGGTCAACAGCAGCCTGTTCACCATACATTTTTGTCAAAGATTCTACGAGTATAGACATAAAACAGTAGATTAATAGGTATAATTTGAATACCCAGTAATGAATGTTGCGTATAGAAGTTACTTTAGAATTAGCATTAAAGTATTCAATTGGGTTGACCCACTGAATATTAACCTAAGGAAAATCATTGCTAAACAACTCCATCTATTATAAAGAAACGCAAAGTTATTAATAATTATGGACTAATTCAGTTTTGTAGGGGCTTTCAAGCTATACAAAGCTAAATCTTATCTACTTACTTATATGAAATTTGGAGTCTCGCGTTCATTAAAAACGGTTACTTATTATAGTTCATTACTCTGAAGAGCTACACAAGGGAAGCTCTCCTTAAATAAAAAACAGATTAGCTTCACTTGTGAAGCTAATCTGTTTTTTAGTCGGATCTAATAAAACTAGTTTCTTTTATCCTTATTTCGTAGGTTTTTTGTAAACCATTGATGATTAATTGAGTGTATAGAATCAATTGGTTGTTGTAAAGTGTTGGTTGTCAATGGTTGATAAAAATATTTTTTCTGTTTTTGGTGAAAAATTAAAAGATAAATGAACTATCATGTTAAAGAATAGACAGAAAATAGATAAGTGTTTGGAAATTTTGCTAAACCTCTTTTTAGAATGATGAAACTATAAAAATGTAGAAGCAGTCACAAGTTCTATCTTTCAAGAACTCATATCCCAACTATTCTGTCAACTCAAGACTATACGCTGGAATACGTAGATTACTCAAAAAGTGATTTTTATGCTTGTATCTAGCTGTGGAAATTTGCCAATAATATGAAGCTGCCATGCAATTACGTAAGCTTTCTATGTATAGGCGGACTTTTGCTTGATAAGCTGGATCAATCAGAGCAATCTCATTTTCTCTATTATCATACAAGTATTTAAATTCCTGATCATAGGTGTTGACTAGTTTAATAACCTTGTGTACCGAGTCCTCAAAATCACTGGCATGATTGGTCTCCAGAAATACAGCAATCAAATTAAATCGACTATGTTGCTCTGATGGGTATGAAAACACATCATTAGATAAGGTAGGATGTAAGTTACAAATGTAATTTAGTCTATTCATATAAGGATTTCGCTTTAGAATTTCGTCTGGTATATAATTTTCATAAACATATTCATACAAATTGATAGTAGCATCCATTCCTCCAGACCAACGTCTAGCCATGATGTATTCATCTATAGTCTTATAGTCAAAAGGATTCAGTGCATGATAGAGGTGTGTAAATAGATTCTTTGTAATCTTTTTGAAGAATTGTTTATTACTCTTCTTCATTAGTGTAGTTCTAAACCAGAGAATACCAGTACACACATTATTGATTTCAGGAATAGGTGAGGGGACTAGTACACCAGTTTCCCAAAGTTTGACCAAGCGAGCTATCTCTGGCTTTTTACTAGTTACTCTTCGATTAAATGTGTCTTCTCCAAAGAAAGTATTCAAATAATATAGGGTGTTAAAAAATACGGTCACATCGATAACACGATCAGTAGGAGCCTCAGGGAATAGATCAGGAATAAATGTTGAATAAGAAGCATAACCCTTGGATATAATTCCTAAGCTTTTAGCAATGTTTTTAGCTTCATCTAAAATAAAGTCTGTTTGAGGATGCGCTTTTTTAGGGAGGACAGACATAGTTAGTAAGCTTGAATTTCCAATTATTTTCATCATCATTATAGACTATTTTTATTACTATATTAAAACAGATATTTGATTTTTTTTAGGTTATTTTAACCATTAAGCGTTTACTATTTTATCGAAACGGTGTTCGGTATAACTTATCTTTTCGGTATGACAATAAGCCTTCTGCATAACAACGGAACTCTTACTAAAGTTGTAATTTATGTGTTTTTAGTGTAGTTTTAATTTTTTTATATTATTTATATTGTTTTATAATATATTGATTAATAGTTTTTTATTGTTTTTTATAGGATATTTATATTTTAATTTACTATGTTATTAACGGTTGATTACTAAATAAAGATGCATTTTTTACGATAAAAATTAAAAGCAAAACAATTTTTGCTAAAAAAAGCAGATTATTTTATTTTTTTGCTAAAAAAAGACAATTTTTTTGACATAAGGTTTATTACTTAGCTCAAATTTTTGTATTTTAAATAGTATATAAAATATTTATTTCAATTTTAGTAAAACAAAAACTATGAATTCTACAAATGTTAAAGTATTTAAAACCCCTATGGCAGAAATTACATTTTATAAAAAAGAAAAATACATATATCAAAAATATCTATCAAAAAACTTCGCAGAAGTAAAAGATATTGAAGAACATACTCAGATCCTGTCTCGAGAGCTAGAAGGATTTTTACCAGTAGCAACTATTTCTGACATAAGAGAAGTGAAGGGGTTTAGTAAAGCAGTACGTGATTATGGTGGTAATACATCTTCTAAATTAGCATTAGGGTTAGCGGTAATTATCAAATCAGGCTTATCTAAGGTAATTGGTAATATTGGTACTCAACTTGTACGAACTGACTATCCTACTCGATTATTTACTAATGTAGATAAAGCTGTAGAATGGTTAGGCTCCTTAGATTATACAAATAGATGAAAGAGGATTAGTGTAACAACTCAATCACTTTAGAGATCATTTATCAATACTTTTTTGTAGACCTGAAGTACTTTACTCTGCATGATAGTCTAGATCCAGGAGAGTGAATAAGAGTGGATTTACCCAACTCTACTATTAAGAGCTAAGGCATCAAGAATATCAGGCAAGATCCATACTCGTTTTTATAACTGTTTTCTCCCCAATAAATCTTATTTTTAAATGAACCGAGAATTTTCCAAGAAATAGATATACTTTTCCAAATTAATAGACCCTATCTTTAGACTCTACTCTCGTGTTCTATTTATTGTCACTTTTATATTTTCTATTGTTGTCAATTAAGGAAGATTTGATGACTCACAGAATGTGGATTTTAAAAATACTAACTCCACTAAACCCTCACGAATTACAATTACTTATACAAAATAACTTTTTGAATAAGCTTTATTACTTCAAGAACATAAAAAAACCTCCAATCTTAGAGAGATTAGAGGTAAAACAATCTTAAGAGATAAAGTTGAATAATAGTATATAAGTAGCTAGCCACAATTAATTTGTATTTAATTCAAGCAGCCTTTTTGCGCTGCACTTCGTTAAAAAGCCTCGTGA
>JAKVCT010000229.1 GCA_022448995.1 Saprospiraceae bacterium | reverse complement strand
ATTTGCTAAATGCTACGACTAGAGCCAATGATGCTTTTTGGAATTTTGCAGTATTTTTCGTTTATCTAATTCCAATTGCTATAGCACTTAGCACATTACATCACTACAATAGGCTACAAAGATATATTACTACAACTTCTAAAGGAAATATAGAAAGTTCCGTGATTGATAGCTAATATAGTTCCAATATATAACAAAAACAGTCTAAACCTCTAATCAAGATTTAGACTGATTGATTCCATCGCTCAAAACGAAACAATTATGTTATTATAGTGGATAAGAATAGACTTTCATGGAGGAATCTGCTCCTTTTTTGCTGGCATTAGCACAGCACTCAGCCTATATCTCATCATTATGGAGTCCTCAACTGTGTATTATATCTCCATTATACTAGCGATCTTAATAACACTTCGATATACCAAAATTAAGAGTTATTCCTAAGAATTTATCTAAAGCTTATCCCCAAGGATTGGTAGCCCAAATAGAAGTATCTAACATAAATCCTACATCGTTCATTGCCAACATACTAATAATAACGTGCGCTATTTCAGAAGCTTTCAATTTACGCTCTGTATCCTTATGTTGCATACCTACTTTGTTGATAAAATCAGTAACTACCTCACTGGGGTTAACCTGCATTACACGTACATTATGAGGGCGCAATTCTGCACGCCAACACTCTGTCAAGCCAGCTACGGCAAACTTACTAGCTACATAGGAAGAACCATTTGCGAAACCTTTCAAAGAAGCCGTAGAACCAATATTGATAATGTTACCATATTTATTTTCAATAAAATGCTTGGCTGCTTCTCGACCTGCCATGAATAAACCTTTTACATTCACCTCCCAAGTTTTCTGAAATTGATCCACGGTTGTAGAAGCCAAAGGAGAAAAAGAACCTAATCCTGCATTATTTATCAAGACATTGAAACTTCCCATTTTAGCTAGGGCAAATTCAAAAAGTGCCTTGATATCAGCTTCATTAGATACATCTGCACGAATACCATATACACCCAATTCATCGGCTATCTTTTTCACTGTCTCTTCCTGTCGACCACAAATCACGACTTCTGCACCTTTAGATTTCAACTCCTTGGCTGTTTCATAACCAATTCCACTAGTTCCTCCTGTGAGGATTACTTTTGCTTCTGCTAAATTCATTTTATTATATACTTTATAGTTAGAATATTTTTCTAGATCAAAGATCCTACCCTAAGAATGAGATTAATCCATTTTTGTTCAAAAACTTAAGAAAGTAGACAAAAGTAATCCTAGAATAGATTTTGAATTATTTTGCGGTCAAATATAAACTTGTTCGATAGCATTGGTAGTGTCAAATCATTGTTCTAGGTACTATTTTTTGATAACAGCATAAAGGCTCAAAACCACTATTCATATGGTTTTGAGCCTTTATTACATTTATTTTGAATCCGCACATTGAGCTAATGCCCAATGTTGTTGGTAGTTAGTAGATCTATCGTCCTTTTAGGACTCCCCTTATTACGATTCTCGTTTAAATGTTGGGGCTGTAGGCATTATCCCATCATCCTTTAAAATCTGAATTAGCGCTTCTAGTACCTCTCTTTCTAATTTGTACTCACCTGTAATCAAGTATGGAGAAGCCTCCCGAATAGGCCCCCATTTGCTGACATCTTCCTCTTCTGTATCGGCTGCCAACAAAAAATGTTGCTGCTGTTCCTCTAAAACAATCGAAAGTTGTGGAATATGCTTTATGCTTGATTGTTTTCCAGTAGAAACTAGGCCTTTTTTGATCCAAAGTTCATAACTAATTTCACCTTGAAACTCAAGTGTTTTGCTAGGGCTTTTCAATTGAACTGTATGAGTTCCATCTTCTGCCTTGTTTATAGTTAATAAACCTTCTTTGGGGATTTTTCCTTGAAAAAAGCTCACAAGTTGAAATAAAATAACTGTCCAAACAATTGGGATAACTAAAACAATCAATATAATTAACCCGTTATTATCAGGCTGAAATAAGGCTAGTGGCATGAATGTAAAAAAAAGTAGACCAATTAGCCAAATAAATAATACCAACCCTCCACGCTCTTTCTCTATATCTACAAACTGAATTTCACGCATTATACAATAGTATTTTTTGGAAAACAAAAAGTGAATCATAATCTAATTATCATCCACTTCAAATATAAATATTTTACTTAAAAAATAAAATCAAACCTAATAAATCTATCGCTCAGGTCTTTTCTCAAATTTCATTTTAATGAAATCTCTCATCAACTCATTGGGAATAGTCACAGCAAGGTTATAATGTTGCAATTTCCATTCACCATTGATATTTTCTAAAACCCCAGAACCTCGACAAGCTCCCATCCATGTTTCCAATTCTTCATCAAACCAAGCAATATCTCCATTTTTAGAAAAATAAATTTCACGATTCTTAGCTCTAAAATCCCAGGCTGTATCACCATCAAAGGCTTTTTTCTCTTTTGCCCACTGACTAAATTCCTCTCTTGTCCATTTTTCACTAGCATCAGTACCTAGATAGATCGCACCTGGAGACATTACCCCAAAATAGGCAAATTCGTCTGCAGTAGCTGCTGCTAAGTGCCAATCATCTAAAAGTTTATTTAACTGTTTGCTAATATCCTGCTCTTGTTCAGTAAGTTTTTCCGTTTGACAGCCTCTTGTTCTGCGCGTATCTGCAATTTCAGTAATCTTCCACCCTTGTTTGGTTCGTATTAAAGTGAAGGTATTCACACCACAATGACTGAGTTGCTCTCCTACAAAAAAGCTGTATTTCGTCCATGCTGTAGCCAAACAATCGTCAATTTTAATATCATAAGACCAGATTTTCTCATCCCATATTTGGTCATGTGGCGTGGCGATTGCTTTCACAAAATTGTCTACTGTTTCATATTTGTAAACAGTTTCTCCTGCTCGATCCGTTGTGGAAAGTAAACGTGCAGAAGGATGAAATACTGTCTTAAACTTAGTGGTATCTGCCTCTCGCATTCCATCAAACATCTGATCAATTGTATTAATAATTTGGATCTCATCTTGAGCACTGACCATACTAAAAGGAAGAAGAAAGAATAAAAAGAATAGTTGCTTTTTCATAAGTTATACCTAATATTAATTGTAGTCAAAAGTTCATAAGAAAATAATGTTATATACCTAATTGGATCTCTGTGTGCCATCTACATATTACTATAATCTATTATCACATCTGTGTATCTATACATATATTATTTACAAAACAAAGATACAAAATTGTGTACTAGTGTCGCAAGTTTTATCTATCAATAACAAAAGAACAGTTATTGTTTTTTTCTGTTCAATTGAAGTACTTTTTATTGAATAATCTTTTAGTGGACTTAATTAGCACCTTGATTATCAAACACTTTTTTTGATACAAAGGCTAGATCTTATTAGGTAGTGAACCACTTAGGAATCGTTTTATGCACCAAACAGCTTCTTGTATTACTTAAGTTTTGTACTTCAAAAAAATAATGTAAAAAAAGCTACAATTATGGGGTTGTAATTTGCATAGGTTTGTACAGAGAAACTCTATCCTTTAGAAACTACTTAAAAAATAACTCACAAATATAGCTAGTGTATATAAAGTTCTTTGACTTTGATTTTTTGACCAAACGTCCAAAAAGTCATGGACTATTACTATCTTTAAACTTATCTATTTCTGTACATTTTCGTTGTGCAACAATATTATCATTTAATAAGAGATTGTTTAAAGTTATCGATTATGCCACATTATTATTCTCTTGGTAAATTTCCATCAAAACGACACACCCAATTTAGAAAAGAAGATGGAAGTTTGTATCATGAAGAGCTCTTCTCTACAGAAGGTTTTTCTAATGTATATTCTACCTTATACCGTGTCAATGCACCAACACAAATCAAACAAGTTGGTGACCCATTTTCGGTAGCTCCTAAGACGATTCATGACAAACAACTCAAACCACGTTGTTTAAAAGGTTTCCAAGTCAATCCCGAAGATGATTATTTGAAAAGTAGAAAAGCTGTTTTAGTCAATAATGACTTAAAAATTATCTTGGCAGCGCCTCGCAAGAGCCAAACTGCTTACTTTTTTAAGAATGCTGATGCTGATGAGATGATTTTTGTCCACAAAGGAACAGGTGTTCTCAAAACTATGTATGGTAATATCACTTTTGGATATGGTGACTACTTGGTTATCCCACGAGGTACTATTTACCAAATGCATTTTGATGGAGAGGATAATCGTTTATTCATTGTAGAATCTTATAGTCCAATTGTCACACCTAAACGTTATCGTAACGAGTTTGGGCAATTAGAAGAGCATTCTCCATTCTGCGAAAGAGATATTCGTGAGCCTGAGCATCTAGAGACCCACGATGAGCAGGGTGATTTCTTGTTTTATATCAAAAAACAAGACATGATCTATCCTTATCATTACATTAATCATCCATTTGATGTAGTGGGATGGGATGGTTACTGCTATCCATATGCATTTTCTATTCATAATTTTGAACCAATTACTGGACGTATACATCAGCCGCCACCAGTACACCAAACCTTTGCTGCAAGAGGCTATGTAGTTTGTTCATTTGTACCACGTTTGTACGATTATCATCCATTGTCTATACCTGCACCTTACAACCATAGTAATATAGATAGTGATGAGGTTCTATACTATGTAGATGGTGATTTTATGAGTCGTGCACATGTAGAAAAAGGAATGATCACGCTACATCCGGGCGGAATTCCACATGGACCACATCCAGGTACAGTTGAGAAAAGTATCGGAAAAAAAGGAACAGAAGAATTGGCTGTTATGGTAGACACTTTCAAACCTTTATTAATGACTGAACATTGTTTAGGAATTGAAGATGAGGATTATTATTTGAGCTGGTTACCTAAGTAAAGTAACCACTCTCTATATAAGCGTGTTCATATTATTATAGTTCGTTGATTTTTTAGCTTCGTTGAGCACTTCTTAGTCCTTACTACTTCACAATCAACATTTTACACACACCTTTAATTATCAGTTAGTTACGAACCTTTAAAGGCTCTGCGAAGCTAAAAACCTACAAACTATTACATATCAGAAACTGAGCTTTATACTTTGATATTTCGCTCAGTTTTGCTTATGTAGGGAGATTTGCTTCGCAGAGCACTTCGGGGTTTTTGCCTTGTTCAGCATCAAAAATTCTAATTTACTTATTCTATAACTAATAGTGTCCACATACTTACTTACTTACTTAGGTGGGGAAATTATATAGCTAAAAATAATGTTAATCTCCTACAAAATTGAAGATTAATTCAACTTTTATTATATCCCTACATAAACTCTCTTTAAAAATGAGTAATTCTACCATTCAAGTATTCACACTGATTTTATTTATTTCTATACTAACTTCTAGCTGTAACTCTTTCAATAAACGTAAAGCGGTTGGGAAATGGACTTGGGAAATCAAAGCAGAACGTGATTTCTCCGATCCAGTTCGGATAGATACCGTAGAATTCACTATGGATGGTATTTTTAATGTTAATAATTTAACAGATCAAATTTGGTGGGATATTAAAGGTAATTTTGTATACTTTACTGAAATTACCCCCTCCCCTCGTACAGATTCTTTTCAAATTATTCCAAGTAATCGTTTTGATCGTTTTTATATCAAATACGAATCTGATTTTACTAATATACGTCTTGGAGGAAAGAAGATTTATAGAAATCTCTGGGGTATCTAGGGACTTTTGCTGCGCAGAGTACTTCAAGATTTGCATCAGCTAGTTCTACAGCCCAAGCTAAAAAAGCTCTAATAGAAATAGATCTATTAGAGCAATATTTATGATATTAAGATAGTTTCTCAATCCAATTGAACTTATATCTGTGGTTTTTCATAATCATAAGGCAGAAGCTTAGAATCCTTCACAGAGGAAAGCGTCATTAGTGTCTTCAAACGCTCAATTTCTGGAATTTTGGACAAAGTCTTGAACAAAATTTGCTCATAAGAAGGAATATCCTTACAAACCAACTTCATTAGAAGATCTGCCTCACCTGTTACCAAGTAACACTCCACAATTTCCTCAATACTTTTCACTTTGGATACGAAATTGTCCAAAGCATTTTCTTTATGCCAAGCCAAGGATACCAACACAAATGTTTTTACTCCCAAACCAATGGTTTGTGGGTTTACCTGTGCATGATAACTCTGAATAATTTCAGCATTTTCTAATTTTTTCACACGCTCCAAGGTTGGGGCTGGTGATAATCCAATTTTCTTAGATAGATCTAAATTCGTAATTTTACTATTCTCCTGTAATATCTTGAGTATCTTAAGGTCGATTTTATCTAACTTGTGATTTTGTTGTGACATAGAGTATTTTATTTCGTGTAAAAACCAAAAAATCAAGTCAAAAGCAAATTTACGTAAAAATCATGATTCTACTAGCATTTTGGTCTTTTTTTGCAAAATATTATTTTGTATTTAGCAATTATTAACAAAAAATATTGTTTTATAGCTTTTGTTGAGATAGCAAGTAATTGACTAATTTGTATAGAATACTGATTATCAATAGGTAGAAGTATTAAAGTAGAATAACCAGTTTCTCTACAAACCTAATTGTAATAATCTAGCTTGTTTTATATAAAGTTTATACTCGTTTTGATCTTTCATTACCTTGAATTCCAAATCTACACCATAAGTATTCTGTTTAGAAGAAGCTAGGTCTTTTTTTAACAAATAGCTTATATCGACTGTTGCCCTCTGCAATTCTCGTACCAAAGGAGTTAGTTTAGGTTCTTCAATAAAAATATTTTGAATACTAGATTTAGTATTAGTCACATACCATTTGCTATCTTCTTTTCTGAAGAAAATTGCCTCAGGAATTTGCCCACTTTCAGCATTAGTTACACTATTTTCCCCCGATTGGCTATTGATATGAATACTCATACTGCCATCCGTATTGGGAACTGTCAAAACGACACCATTAGCATGTTCCTCTCGAAAGGCTTCATTAATTAGAATAGCCATCCCAACCTGCTGATGATCTATCCCAAAAAAGCTACGTTCTTCATAAGCCATTGGCGACCACAAAGAAGCATAAACTTTGAGTACTTTTTGCTCTATCACCTCCAAGTTATCATACTCCCAAAAACCCTTAGATTTGTATAAACCTGCTCCATTAAACTCTGGTAAATCTTCACAATTGGTAGAACTTCTCAAGCGAATTCGCTTTCCTTTATAATACTTTAGGCTGATAGATTTAATCTCTCTGAGTAAACGAGGATCGACCTTAGCGGCTAATATTTTTTCTTGAATTGCTTTCAAACGCTGATTTCGACTCCAAACACTAAGTTTTTTCTCATCTCGAATCAAATTTGCAATCAAATCATCCACAGCTGCATCTTTTAGCATCTTATCATAAAAATAAAAAGGTACTCCAAACCCCTTGCGTACATACTTAGGTAAATTGTGTTGCAATAAAGCATAATTGGCAGCTTTAGAGCCAATGCAATTCACTTTTTGTACAGATTTAGAGCCAATATCAAAATAAGAAATACTCTTTACAGAAAGATCCATTTTGGGCACTTGCACCTTGAGCTGAGGGCGATTGTTCCAAAAAGCCTGTGCCACTCCAATCGTACTTGGCGTAATCTGAACTTCATTCGTTTTGCCCAAACGAATCTTGACAATTTTGCCATGCATACTTTTCAATTTTTGCTGATCCGTTTTGGATAAAACCACTGCATTAGGCGTTCCTCTATTTTTTGCCAATAGATTGATGTGAGAAAGTGGCGTTTGAGGTTCTAAGGTTAGGATTCCGCCTGCTATCGGCACACGATGTGGCAAGGTTTCGTAAACTAAAATGTCTTTGTAATTCCCATTAATACTGGCTTCTTTTCCGCTCGGAATGTATTTGATATAACCAATAGCTTCGCCTTTGTTCAAGACCAAATTTTGACTAGAATTACTAGCCGTATTATCAGAATTTGTAGAATTATAGGCAGCTAGAAATTCATTGAGTGTCATCACTGTGTATCCTTTACCTTCTACGGCTTTTCGAATACTCATATTCGGCTTAGCCGTTGACGAATATGGCAAAAGTATAATTCCCTTCTGTGGATTTCCAATCTGGGCTTCTATTAAGAGCATTGCTCTAGTAAAGGTAGCTTCTAAACCTGCTTGATCATCCTCATAACTATAATCCTCAAATCGCACTGCCCAAGTCAAGGTTTTGCCTTCTTTT
>JAKVCT010000228.1 GCA_022448995.1 Saprospiraceae bacterium | reverse complement strand
CCTTCGGGGTTTTCGCCTCGTTCAGCATCAAAAAATCTTGTGAATTATTATAAAATTAATTATGTCCACCTACTTAATTTTAACACTTAATTACATTTTACTAAAAACGTCTATTGTTATATCTTCAAGAATCTTTTAATCTCACGTTATCTTAACTCAATCGTTCGTGACTTTTAGGTATTTGCCAAATTTTATCATCATCAACTACACGATAATATCTGAACTTAGCAACAGACTACAAAAACATGTTTAATATATGTATAAAATAGGAACTTCCAAAGTAGAGATGACCTACTTTAAAGAAAATACTGCAATGCTTGGATTTGGACGACATTCGCATCAAATGCAGGGTATTGAAACACCACAGTATGCTCGAACCTTTGTCTTTCAGAAAGGTAATATCAAACTGGCTTATGTTTGTGCTGAATTTTGTTTCTGTACGGATTATCTAAAACACGGAATTATACAAACATTACAAGACGAATATGCTCATCTAGGATATACAAATGCTACTGTTATGATTGTTGGGCAACATACACATAGTAGTGCAGGTGGCTATGATCAACACTTATTATATAATCTATCTATGCCTGGCTTTAGAGATGATGTTTATGAATGTTATCGGAAAGGAATTGTAAAAAGTATTGTAGAAGCTGATGCAAATCTTCAAGAGGCAACTATTCAAAAACACGAAGGAAGTTTTGACCCAGAAGCAGAAGTTGCTTATAATCGTTCTCTGTGGGCCTACAATAAAAATAAGGAAATAGAAGTTCCTTTGGTTAAGAAAACAAGGCACTTAGCTTGTGATCGAACTATGCGTTTGTTGCGCTTTGATGATGCTCAAGGTAAACCAATTGGTAGTCTGAACTGGTTTGGTGTCCACACGACAAGTGTTGCTAGTCGCAACCGTAAGGTATGCTCTGACAACAAAGGCTATGCTGCACAGTATTTTGAAGATTACCTCAAAGAGAAACACAATTCTAAAGAAACAATTCCAACAGGTTTTGCACAAGAAGTTGCAGGTGATATTAGTCCTAATTTTATATGGATTCCTGGACGACGTCAATATCGAGGTAAATATAAGGATGATTTTGAAAGTGCTGCGTACAACGGAAAGATACAGGCCGATAAAGCTCAAGAAATCTTTGAAGAAGCTCAAAGTGGTAGAGCAATTACAGGAGAGTTGGACTATATACATGCCTATGTAGACATGACAAATATGTCTATTGATCCCATTTACACCAATGGGTTACAAACTGAAACCACTGGATATGCAGCTTTGGGAGTTGCGTTCTTAGAAGGAACAACGGATGGGCCTGGTACGATCAAAGCAGTTGGTCAAGCCTATAAATTGCTCTATAATTCTGGACGTCAATTTGAGATGATGGCTGCTCGTCTAAGCAAAAATGAAAAACGACAACAAGCACTCTTGCGCTATTATACAGCGCATCATCCAAAAGCTGTTGTTATCAATATGTCTAAAGGTATTGTAGCTGGTGCTAAATACCCTGAACGCTTAATTATACCTAGTTTTGTAGATCCTATTGTTAAGTTCATGAAGTTTGTTAATCGTGTAGGACGTGCCGCACGCAAACCTTGGGTAGCAGAACGTTTACCTTTACAAATTTTTATTATTGGAGATTTAGCAATTGCTGCTATGCCTACCGAGATGACAACTATGGCAGGTCAACGCTTGCGCAATACGATTGCTGAACATCTCAAAGAACGAGGAGTAAAAGAGGTCATTATATCTTCTTATGCAAATGCTTATTGTGGTTATGTGACGACTTATGAGGAATATCGAACACAATCATATGAGGCTGGTCACACACTATTTGGTAAATGGACTTTGGCCGCCTACCAAATGCATTATACCAAGCTCTGCCAAGAGTTGCTAAAAGCTCCAGAAGATCGTCAGACTATTGGTACAGATCCTGTTATTTTTGATCGTCAAGAGATATGGTCAGGTATGGATGAAAAATTAGAAGATTTGCTAGGTACAGAGACAGAAGAGGAAGACTTTGTCGATTCAGAACCTTCTGATCAATAAAAAACTTGATTTTAATCCATTTTTTTATCCCTTAAACGCTTGATTTTTGGCTTTTTGGGTAATTTCTAATAAAAGTTTCCAATAAAGGTTTTTTTTCTAATTTTTTTTCCTATTTTTGCCAAGCTTTTACGTGATTGGACAAATGACCTCACATTTATCTTTAGCTTCTTTTGAAAAAGTTTTCAAAACAATTCTGAAGCAGATATATGATTGTCTCAGTCCATCTAACTTAACAACAGAAAGAAAACGAATAAAAATATATAGCATCATCATGAGTGAGTTAATACAATATGTAGAGCAGCAGACTGCAAGAGACATCAAGGGATTTGATTTTTTCAAAACTGGTGATACAATCGCTGTAACTTATGACATCACTGAGGGTAGTAAAACTCGTCAGCAGGTGTTCCGTGGAGACGTTATCCAAATCAAAGGACATGGCGCAACTAAAACATTTACGATTCGTAAGGTATCTCACGACGTAGGAGTTGAGCGTATTTTCCCATTCAACTGTCCTGCTTTGGTTAGCATTAAAAACTTGAAAAAAGGACGCGTTCGTCGTGCTCGTTTGTACTACTTGCGTGATCTGTCTGGAAAGAGTGCTCGTATCAAAGAGAAGAAATTTACTAAAAAACAAGATCCTGCAACTAAAGGTAAAAAACGTAAGTTGGCTTGGACTTGGGAAGAGCAAGGTGTTTACAAATAGACCCAAGCTCCTTTATATAGATATACAAAAGGTTGTTAGATTCTCTAGTCTAACAACCTTTTTTTGTTTTAGAATAAACGGATGGCTGTATTTTTGTATATTACAAATCATTATTTTTAACTAATTATTGATATCAAATTATTATGAAAAACATTTTATGCCTTTTTATTTTAGTATTTGCCCTAAGTTCTTTTGCTAGTGCCCAGAAATTGACAGATCGTTTAGGAAATACTAAGGGTTATATCAAGAGTGGAAAAGTGACTGACCGTTTAGGAAATACTAAAGGTTATATCAAGAGTGGAAAAGTAACTGATCGACTAGGAAATACACTAGGTTATTTGAAAGGAGAAAAAGTCACGGATCGTTTAGGAAATACTAAGGGTTATATCAAGAGTGGAAAAGTAACTGATCGTTTAGGGAATACACTAGGTTATGTAAAGAGTGGAAAAGTCACGGATCGACTAGGAAATACCAAAGGTGGTTATAATGGTGTAGCTGCCGAAGATGCTGGTTTGTTCTTTTTCTTCTTCTTTAAGGATTAATTTTTGGGTTAGGGATTAAGAGCATTGGGAGTCAGCCCAATGCTGGTAAGTCTGTCCTCCTTTCAGGACTCCTTCTCAATTTCACTATATTTAGGAAGGGACTTTTGCTTCGCAGAGCACTTCGTGGTTCAGTATTAAGTAAAGTAACTAAAAATCAAGCACTTACAAGATAAACTTAAAAAGAAATTAACTTCGTTGAGCCCTTCGGGGTTTAGTTTCACTGAGCCCTTCGGGGTTGTCTGACGTTCCCCAATTGGTCATAGCTTTGAAAATTACGAAGTAATTTGAATTGAGCTATTTGTTAATTCCTAAGAATTAACAAGTGACCAATTATAAAATAAGGGAGTCCTAGATCTTTTGGTCACCTTTTGCAGCAATGGCAAAAGGTGAGATAAGAAATATGCTTAATACTGAACCACGAAGTGCTCTGCGAAGCAAACCTATCTACAAAAATGCTGATTGAATTTACTTCGTAGAGCACTTCGGGGTTGTTGCTAATTGATAATCAGGATTTTAGAGAGTTTTAGTACTTCTGTGTATTCTTTTGATTATCAATTTTTTACAAAAAATATTGATAATCATAAAAAGATAGTCTGAAATAGGCTGTCTTTTTTTTGTATGCTACTTAAGTATTTTTATCTATATTTAGAATATGTCTAATTTTAGTTTAAATTATAATATGAAAGCTTTTTTAGCTTTGCTGACACACTTCGGGGTTATTGTAAAATTCATTATGTCCACCTACTTACTTACTTAAAAATAGTCTATTTATACACCTTTTAATAAATTTGAAACTATGCATACAGGAAGACGTTATTCCCTATTTCAGACATTGAGATGGGGACAAAAGTATATATTTTTATTTTTGGTATTTGACTCTATTCCAGTAGTACTTTACTACTTATACAAATGGTCATGGTTAGCAATCCCTTGGGAGCCGATTGGTGTTATTGGAATTGCAGTAGCTTTTTATTTGGGATTCAAGAATAATGCTTCTTATGAGCGTTTGTGGGAAGCACGTAAGATTTGGGGAGGAATTGTGAATACTTCACGATCCATTACAGTGGCTATTCGAGATTTTGTATCTAATGACATGAGTCGAAATCCACAGAGTTCAGAACGTTTACAGGCTATCCGAACAACGATGGTTCATCGTCATGTGGCTTGGTTACATGCTTTGACTATCCAATTAAGAAAATTAAAAAACTGGGAGCACAAGGCCGGAGCTGATCATCTGTTTAGGGATAAGGCAGGAATGACACATCATAATAAAAAGTTTGAAGCATTGAAAGCGTATTTGTCTGAGGAGGAGTACGAGTATATTATGACTAAAGGTAACCAATCTTCTCATCTATTGAGTTTACAATCCAAGCATTTAGCAGACTTAGAAGCTGATGGAATCTTGGAGCACTTCAGACGCTTACAACTACAGACCCTAATTACTGAATTATACACACTTCAAGGAAAATCTGAACGGATCAAGAACTATCCTTTTCCACGTCAGTATGCTACGGTTAATTACTTTTTTGCAGTTCTATTTATATTCTTATTACCTTTTGGGATGTTGAGTGCATTTATAGAATCTGAGGTAGGTTGTTTGATCTGGATGGCTATTCCTTTCTCTGTAATGGGATCTTGGGTGTTTTGGACAATGGAAATGATTGGAGATTATAGCGAAAATCCATTTGAAGGTTTGTATAATGATGTACCTATCACAACAATGGCAAGAGGAATTGAAATTGATATACGTCAAATGTTGGATGAAACAGATTTGCCTAAGCCTGTACAATCTATTGAAGGTTGGCCAATTTCTATGTAGGGAGGTTTGTTGTTGATCCAATGGGTTAGTAATTAGGGAGGTTCAGTGTTATGGATGTTTCTTCTCTCGCCTTTTGCAGCAATTGTTGTGCGAAGTAAAGTTAAACTAATTAGAATTATATGAATATCAATAGTATGTTTTGATTATTTGCTAGAATGAAAACACTGTTCGAAATAAAAAAAATATATAAAGCACTTTCAACAAAATAATAATCTGTTTTGTGCCTTTTAAAAAGTATTTTAACTTCATTGCGCGCAACAGTTTTTAGCGAAACTGAGTTTTGATTATTACGTTTGATAAGATATCTTTTCACGTGATTTATCCAAACTCTAAAAAGAAATTTACTTCACTAAGCCCGAAGGGCTCTACGAAGTAAATTTCTTTCTAATTACTCGTCTTCAATGGAGATTTCCTCACCTTTATTATTTAACCTTCTGATTAATTTGCCCTCTTGGAAGTATTCTACTTTATTAGGATAGCCCAAAGCATCGTAATATTTCCATTCTCCATCTTTGACAAACTTTTTAGTGTTACCTTCTAATATAAGTTTTGGTAGATATTTACCTTCTTCTTTTACTTGTCCGTCATCATAATAGGCAATATAGTCACCTACACGAACAACTTGTTTATGTGATTTCAGAATTTCCTCAATTTCTAACTGATCACTTTTTTGGTAATCTAAATATTCTCGAAAACGGTTATCCAATTCTTCTGAGTTTAATGAGAAATTCTGATTGTATATCCATTCCAAAGCGTTAAGATTGAAATTGGCATAGTCAGGTTCTTTAATAATCCTAAAGACTTGAGAGATTGGCAGTTTTGTCTTGTGATAGATCGTATCTTCTACAATATCCTGTACCAAGAGTGTATGTGCTCCTTTTTCTTTAATTTGACCATTAGGATAATAGTTCGTAAAAAAACCGTGTTCTTGCCCCATTTCAAAAGAGGTTTTGTATTGAATTTGTCCATCTTCATAATAGTTGATAAAACGACCATGCAAAAGTCCATCATTATAGGCAGACTCTCTGTAAGGTTTGTTGTTAATGACATGTTCCCAAAGTCCTGTGCGTAGACCATCACCATCATAGTATCCAATTTCTAGAGCCTCGCCTTTCACATTGCGTTGGTACTCAATCCAACGACCTGTTTTTTTACCATTCAAGTAACTTCCAGTTCCCATAAGCACTTCATCTTTTCCAAAGTGTTTATGTTTATCAATTTTATAGATTTCCAATTTTCCTTTTGCTTCGTCATCACCATACAGAAAAACTCCTTTTAAGCGCATAGTACCTTCTTGTAAAGTACAATCTCTAACCCAAGTTCCTATTTTTTTCCCATCTTTATATTCTCCACGATCTAGAGGTGTACCATCATGAAATAGGGTCCAGTTACCATTTCTAACTCCATCTACGTATTCACCCTTGGCAATAGTGCGGCTCATTTGGTCTTCTATCGTCCAAACTCCATCCATACTGTCATGTTCAAATAGACCTTTGAGGATAAGTTTATCCTTGCGGTCATAAAAAGAAACAGTAGCCTCCCATTTACCATGCATTCGACCATCTTCATATCTACCCTTTAAATCAGGAGTTTGCGTATACCTAGCTACAGAAGATAGAAAGAACTGCCAATTACCTTGACGCTCACCATATTCATACATACCTTTAGCGACCATTTCACCTTGGTCATTTTTTTCAATCCAATAGCCGACTTTATTTCCTTCTTCATCTAGGCGGTTATGATTAGCCTTTTGAGCATGAAGAGAGGAGTGAAAAATAGATATAAATAGTATGGTTAGATTTAATATGAAGTATTGTTTCATTGGTATATCTCGTTTTTATTTGATTTTGTGCGAACGCTGAGCTTATTTAAATTTTCAGAGAATAACTCTTCTCCAAGATTATTTACTTTTCTATGGAACTAAATATAGGAATATATAGGTTTTGTTTCTAAAAGTTACTGAAAAGAATTTAAAATTTGTGAGAAAGACTGTATTCTAATTTGTTGTTTATCAGTATTTTAACATAGGTAGATTCATTTTTGTTTTTCAATGTTATGTTCTTTATAAAAGAGCAACTTTTTTTTAGATACCTAGCAAAGCTAACCTGTAAAAAGATTCGATTAAAAATATTTGAAAATTTATATTACAGAGTACTTAATTTTATCGACTAATCATTAATACAAAATTTTTACCAGTTATGTTAAATCCTAAACAGAATAAGAGGATTAGTAAGTTTTTGAGTTTACTCTTACGACACAAACCTGAATTGTTAAATTTAGACATAGATGCACAAGGATGGGTAAATACTCAGGAGTTAATCCAAAAATGCCAAGAAGAGAACCCCAGATTGAACCTAACTATGGAGAATTTAACTATAGTTGTAGACTCTAATGCTAAAAAACGTTTTGCATTCAATACCGACAAATCTAAAATTCGGGCCAGTCAAGGACATTCTATTCCTATTGATTTAGGATATCAGCCTAAAGTACCCCCTACAATTTTATATCATGGTACTGCTAGTCGATTTTTAGAATCTATCTTATCTAAGGGACTAGAAAAAGGTAACCGTCATCATGTTCATTTATCCAAGGATATAGCTACAGCACTCCAAGTAGGGCAGCGTCATGGAAAACCGATTCTATTAGAGATATCAGCTCTGAGAATGTATGAGCAAGGGTATACTTTTTTTATTTCGGAAAATGGTGTTTGGCTCACAGATCATGTTCCCACGGACTTTATAGTTCAATATATGAAAAAATAGCATAAGAGCTTATTTAGAGTGATTAGCTTCGCAGAGCCCTTCGGGGTTCAGTATTAAGCATATTTTCTCCCTCACCTTTTGCTATTCTGCTAGAGCTTATGCCAAGAGGTACAAAGGCAGAGCAAAATAAAAGGTGACCAAAAAAAACCGAAGAGCTCAGCGAAGCTAAGTCTTAATTTTAGACAAGCTCTAAGAGCGATTGAGCTTTATACTATTCAGGCAAAAAAAATGGAGCCCAAAATATTATTTTGGGCTCCATTTTTTGCGAAGGATATTTTAGGGACATTCAGTATTATGAGTTTTTTCTTATCTCACCTTTTGCCATTGCTGCAAAAGGTGACCAAAAGATCTAGGACTCAATGGAACATCAGACAAAGTAATCTCCTC
>JAKVCT010000227.1 GCA_022448995.1 Saprospiraceae bacterium | reverse complement strand
GTCACCTTTTCTTTTTGCTCTGCCTTTGTACCTCTTGGTACAAGCTTACGCAGAATGGCAAAAGGTGAGAGAAGAAATATGCTTAATACTGAACCACGAAGTGCTCTGCGAAGCAAACCTTCCTAATTAGCCTTTACATTCTGATCTAATTTAGGTGCATTCACAATATAAATACTCATCCAAACCGCTAGACTAAAGTACAAGGTCATCCAAACCATTTCATATTCCCAGTCTACATAAGCGCGGGTATAATTCCAAGTAGTAGAAATCTCTGCTAGACCATCAGCAACAGTTAGGTAGGTCTTACCCGCAGCTTCAGCTGCTTGCCAATTGGAAATATAAGTGGGAACATCCACACCAAGCATATAAATTACATAAGCAATTCCTGCCAAGATAGCCATATTCAAAAATCGTTTTTGAATCCCTTTATAATAAGGAAGCGCTAAATAAAAACCATAAATTGTAATTGCAGCAGCCAAAGCCCAAAGGGATTCTTCAATTGCTGTTCCCAAGTAGTTGGAAGTGGTACAGGCATACCAAGAAGAAATTTCTGCAATAAAGATAATAGGAAAAGGTAGTTTGGCGAGGAACTGAATACTTTTATTCCCTGTATGTTTACCTGCCTCGTACAAGATCAAACACCACTGTGCCACAAAGCTCAGCTCTGCAATAGTCGCAATAGAACGTCCCAAAACAATGCTTGAAAGCCAAGAATCCCAAAAACCAATTCTTCTCAAATCGCCCCTAGGGATCAAGGCCCTAGAACCACAACCCAACATGTAGATACTGGCTAAGGCGAATTGCCAATTTCTGATCTTTTGTAAGATAGGAGACATACTAGGTAATTCACTTTTCAGTCTGCGATATGCCCAGATTAAAAATAATAGATTGAAAACTGTGATAGCAGCCATAATTGACCACCAAATGAGTACTGAAGATTCACCATCCATTGTAGTAGAATTTAATTTTTTTGTAGAAGCACTTAAGAGCTTGTATAAATTAAGTGATGCTATAATAGCATTTTTTTATCAGAAAAATGATCTTAAATAAATTTTGAGTAAGCTAGAGTGCTACAGTTGAATAAAAAGAGCTGCAATTTGTATATATTCTCTCAAGATCTTAACTTGCAGACTTTAGACAAAAATATCAATTCAAGTACTTGGATCAATAATATCTGAAGGTAGATATGTCTGCTATTTTTATTACACTTTACAACTATTTTAAGCGTCGAAAGATCGTTCTATTTCTAGGAGTACTCAGCCTATTAGCTGTAGCTAGTACCCAAATTCTTCAACTAAAATTTGAAGACGACATCTCTAAGGTAATCCCCTTAGATAAGCGTATGAAAAAGATGAATGATGCTTATCAAAATGCAAAGTTTTCTGAGAAAATTATTTTTCATTTTTACCTCAAGGATCGTACTCAGGAAGAAGATGTTGACCAGTTGATAACAGCTGCAGATTCTTGTGTCTATCTACTAGAAACAGCCTTTGATAGTAGTTATATCAAGGGGATTCGCTATGCAGTTCCGGAGAATGCAATTTTGGGGATTTATGAAGAACTGTATGCAAACCTACCTTTTTATTTAGAAGAAGAAGACTATGCAAATTTAGAACAGCGCCTAACACCTGAAGGCATTGATAAATCCTTGAAAGGTGTTTATAAAAATCTAATCTCTCCGAGTAGTTTGGTGATTAAAAAGAATCTATTGAAAGATCCCTTAGCCTTGACTACTTTGCCCTTACGTAAATTTCAACAGCATCAAGTTGGAGGTAATTATACACTCTACAAAGGGCGAATCATGACAGAGAATCAAAAGCACCTGTTATTTTTTGTAGATTTAGGAACCAATGCCAATGCAACCAACCAAAATGAAGCATTTTTTATTCAATTAGAGCAGACTTTAGCTGAACTAGGTACAGCATTTCCCAATATAAAATTAGAATATTTTTCAGGAGCAGCTGTAGCTGTAGCTAATGCTCGACAGGTACAAAACGATATCAATTATACTGTTGGACTTGCATTGATGGGGCTAATTCTATTTATTAGTTTCTTTTTTAGGCGACCCTCTGCATTCTTTCTCATCTTTATTCCTGTGATTTTTGGGGCAAGTATGGGATTAATGGCTCTAGTGCTATTTCGACCAGCTATTTCACCAATTTCCTTAGGAATGGGAGCAATGTTACTGGGAATTTCTGTAGACTTTTCCTTACATATTTTTACGCATTTTCAGTCAGTTGGAGACAGCCGAAAAACACTAAAAGATATTGCTACACCTATTTTTGTAAGTAGTTTGACGACAAGTAGTGCTTTTTTCTGCTTGTTGTGGGTATCTTCCGATGCCCTAAAAGATTTAGGACTCTTTGCAGGTGTAAGTGTTTTTTCAGCAGCTATTATAGCATTGATTCTACTTCCTCACTTTCTCCGAAATAAAAAAACAGACTCAGTCAAACAGCAGCAATCTTGGCTAGGACGTTTGGTTGCTTATCCCTTGCATCGCAACAAATTTGCTATTTGGGGAGTCATTATATTCTCTATCATTTGCTTATTTTTTTATCAGCGGGTAGGTTTTGAGAGTGATTTGATGAAAATCAATTTTATGCCAAAACATTTGGCGGAAGCCGAACAAAATCTACAGAAAATTAGTGCTTCACTTTCCAGTACGTTTTTAGTGGCTAAAGGTAGAGACTTAAACGAAGCCTTGCATCAGACCGAGCAAGCAAGAGTCTTATTAGATTCATTTGCCCAAAAGGGAATGATCCAATCTTATTCTTCTGCCAGTCAGTTTATTCGTTCTACCCAAGAGCAGGAAGTATACTTGGAACATTGGAAGGCTTTTTGGACAAGAGAACGAAAAGACAGTTTGCGGAGACGGATGGTCGAATTGGGAAAGGAATACAAGTTAAAAGAAAAGGCTTTTCAGCCTTTTTACGATTTATTAGAGAAGGATTTCAAGACAACTTCTCCTGAACAGTTTACCAAGCTCAATGAGCTATTTCTAAGTGAGTTTTTGAGCCAAACAGATAGTAGTACTACATTGTTCTCAGTGATCAAGGTTAGTCCTAATGCCGAAGATCGCAATCAAGTCTATGAAGCCCTGGCTGCAGAGGAGGGTGCTGTATTCTTAGACCGACGTTTATTGACCAAAGAGTTAATAAGTACATTGAGTACTGACTTTAACCGATTAGTAAGTTGGTCACTTTTGGTCGTTTTATTGATTTTGATCCTTGCTTTTGGACGCATTGAGCTAGGCTTATTGACCTTTTTCCCTGTTTTATTAAGTTGGTTTTGGACTTTGGGTGTTATGGGCATGTTAGGAATCAATTTTACTATTATAGACATCATTGTTTCTACCTTTATTTTTGGTTTAGGTATTGATTACAGCATATTTATAACAAATGCAATGTTGCAGCGGTATATATACGGTGAAGATGTATTGGACTCTTACAAGATGTCTATATTTTTGTCTGCTCTAACAACAATTTGTGGTATAGGAGTATTGGTTTTTGCCAAACATCCAGCCCTATATTCTGTTGCATTACTTGCCATTATTGGTATAGTAGCTGTGTTACTGATTCCTTACATTATACAACCAATTTTATTTAACTTTTTTATTATAAAACGCTCTAGAAAAGGACTTCTCCCGCATACTTTACTAACATTATTAACTGCTTTAATGATGTATGTATATTTGGGTGTAATGTATCTGTTATTTAATCTATTAGGGGGAATATTGACTGTTATTCCTATGCCTTTTAGGTATAAAAAAGTTATTTTTCATAGCTTATTTAATCTTTTTGCAAAATCTGTGCTGGGATTGATGTTTTATGTGCAGAAAAAGCGCATTAATTTTGATAAAAAAGATTTTGGTCAACCTCATATTATCTTATCAAACTACCAATCCTTTATAGATACCTTATGTATTTTATCCTTGAGTCCTAAAATTGCTTTGATTACAGATGATAAATTATGGAATTCTCCATTTATGATGCTTATTGCAAAGTATGCAGATGTATATTCTAGCCGATTAAGTATAAATACTGTTTGTAATCAATTAGACGCTAGTAAACAGAGAGATTATTCCATTGCAATTTCTTCAAAAATGAGCGATCATTATAACAATGAACTTGGAGAATTCAAAAGAGCGGTAGATTTAGCAGCCACACAGTTTAGTCTTCCTATTCAAATCATTCTTCTGCATGGTACGCAGGTATTCAAAAACGGTTTTTTACCTTATACCCCAAGTATTACACTACAATGTATAGAAGAAATAGCGTTTTTAGAGGAGCATGATAGTAAACGAATAGTCGAAATTAACGCACGCTATCAAGAAGCTTATGTTAAGTTGTGTAAAACAATGGAAACACCAGCTTTTTTCTACCATAGATTAGTTCATAATTATACTTATAAAGGTCTTATTTTGCCTTGGTACAGTCGGATTAAGCTTAGCTTAGAAGGTAACTATGAGGTTTTCAATAATCTAATTCCGCAAAAAGCATCTATTTTAGATATTGGCTGTGGTTATGGTTTAATGGCTTATATGCTATCTGCCTTATCCAAAGAGAGAGATATTTTAGGGATTGATTATGATCAAGAAAAAATCAAACTTGCAAGGAATTGTTATACCAAAACTGCTCGTGTTAACTTTAAACAAGCCAATGCAAGTACCTATAGTATTCCTAAAAAAGATGTCTATTTGATTAGTGATATGTTGCATTATCTACCAGAGATAGATCAAGAAAAATTGATTCGTCAATGTATTGAACAACTGAATCCTAATGGTATGTTGATCATTCGAGAGGGGGATTGTGATCTAGAGAAACGACATAAGGGAACAGAAAAAACAGAGTGGTGGTCAACACAGATCATTGGTTTTAACAAGATGGAGCATCCTCTAACGTATCTGTCCGGTAAGCGTCTGGAGAGTATTGCCGCTGCATATAATCTGGAAGTAGAGCGTATTGATGTAACTAAGAAAACTTCAAATATTATTTTTGTAATTCGAAAAAACTAGGCTTTTCTGTCTTTTGTAGTATGGGGATTCTTTAGTAGATAACATTGAGTGTTTGTCCAAATAAGAGTATATCTGAAATTAGTGTATTTAGGGAGGTTTGCTTCGCAGAGCACTTCTGGGTTTCTTTTTGAATCTTGTGTAATAGGGTAAGGGTTATCTATCCTCAAAGATTTTCTTCAGGCAATATCTATCTATTTTTTAAACAACTTCTACACCTAAAAATCAGAAGCATCTAGCAAAGCCAAGCACTCAAATTTTAACTAGAAGAAGGTACAGATTTTATACAATTTTGCTACGGATATATTTTTTTGAAAAAAAATAAAAAAATAAAACACTGATTATTAGTAATTTGTGTATTATGTGTCCAATGTTTTTACTCTTTTTTTTACTATAAATGCAACAATGTTGCATAAATTACCTATATTTGTGTCATCATACATATTGATTGTGTGTGTTAAGGTTTAATAAATATAGAATTAGCAAAAAACTAACAGTCATTATTGCGAAGGTATTTCGCGGTAATGACTACTTTTAAATTATTTTAGATTAAATCACCTTAGAATTTATAACAACATTTATGAAGCATTCATTAATATTTGTATTATTTTTAAGTTTGGGTATCATGTTTTCATCATGTAAAAAAGACCCAACTGTTCCTAATGAACAAGAAGTAATTACTACGCTAATCTATACCTTATCCCCTTTTGGAGGAGGAAGTGATCCTGTCGTTTTAACTTTTCGTGATTTAGATGGAGATGGAGGAAGTGATCCTGTTGTAACAACATCAGGGAATTTACAAGCAAACACTACCTACACAGGAGCTGTTGTTTTACAGAATGAACAAACAGAACCTATCGAAAATGTTACACTTGAAATTGCAGAAGAAGCTGACGATCACCAATTCTTTTTCGAAACAACATTGTCTAGCTTAACTTTCAAGTACAAGGATACAGATTCTAACAACAATCCTATCGGATTGAATACAGAATTAGTAACAGGAGATGCAGGTGCAGGAGAATTGACTATCACACTGTTACATGAACCAGATAAAAATGCTGCTAATGTCTCAAGTGGAGACAAAACAAATGCAGGAGGAGCAACAGACATAGAGGTTACATTCAGTGTAACTGTTGAATAAAAGTTTATAATATTTGAAAGCTTCTTATTAATTTAGAAGATCATTAATAAGAAACAGTACTTTTTTACACGAAGAATTTCTGTAAAATCTTCTCGAAAAAGTAAAATAATATTATATAAATATCAATATGGCAAACCCTTTAATTTCTAGATAAAAGACCTAAATGAAAATAATATTAATTATCATTTCGGTACACCTTTTTTTAGTGGTAAATTCAGTGTGTGGGCAAAATACTGCTCACACACTTAGTGGTTTTATACTAGATGAACGAACCACATCCCCTTTAGAGGCTGTAGAGGTATATTTGAGTGACAACTCTGTGGGGGCTACCACTGACAGTTTAGGTTATTTTGAAATCAATGGTTTACTCTCAGGAATAGAGTATAAACTGACTGTAGATTATCTCGGATATGTATCAAAGGAGCTGGATATTCAGCTGAAGCAGGATACTTCACTAAAGATTTCTATTAGCGAAGATATCAAACTTTTAGATGCAGTTACTGTCCAGGATTATGGAAGCGATTTATCTAATTCACATGGACATATTGTGTCAAGGGAAGAAATTCGAGCTAATTCCAACAAAAATCTTGCTGATCTACTAGATAATGTTACTGGGGTGAGTACCTTAAGGAATGGAAATGGGATGTCTAAGCCTATTATTCATGGTTTGTATGGGAATCGGATTACTCTACTCAATAATGGCGTAACACAAGGTGGTCAGCAGTGGGGCAACGATCACAGTCCAGAAATTGATCCTTTAGTTGCTAATCAAATTACCGTAGTCAAGGGAGCAAGTAGTTTAGCATATGCAGGTTCCAATTTGGGGAGTGTAATTTTGGTAGAACCTCATAGGATCAAGCATCAACACAGATTGAGTGGAAGTACCACTTATTTTTTTGAAACGAATGGTTTAGGACATGGCTTAAATGTCCAATTAGAAAATCATGGTAGCTTTTTGGCTTGGAGAGTCAATGGCACCTTGAAGAAAAATGGAGATCGAAAAAGTCCCAATTATTTTCTTACCAATACGGGCTTGCAAGAAGCTAATTTTGCCCTACAATTAGAGAAAAATATCAAGGATAAATGGTTTTTGGAAATGTATGCAAGTACATTCAATACAGAAATAGGAATTTTCAAAGGTTCTCATGTAGGGAATGTTACAGACTTGGAAAGCGCTTTTGGTAGAGCAATTCCGTTTTTCGTAGAGCCTAATTTCTCTTACAAAATCAATCCACCTAGGCAGGTGGTAAAGCACCACCTATTAAAGCTAGCAGCCAAGCATTTTTTCAACGATCAACAGTTTTTGACTATTACTGTATCTAGCCAGTTCAATTTTCGTCAGGAATTTGATGTGCGTCGCAATGGGCGATCGAATATACCTGCGTTGAGTTTGCGTCAGATTACTAATTTTGCGGGGCTAAGTTATAATGCAGACTTGGAAAAAGCATGGAGGATCAGTACAGGATTACAGTTTAATTTTATTGACAATACTAATAATCCAGAGACAGATATTTTACCGCTCATTCCTGATTATGTTTCTACAGAAACAGGAGCATTCTTTATTGCTCAGAAACAGATTAAAAAATCCCAGTTTGAATTTGGAGGACGTTATGATCATATCTATCAATACGCCTTGACTATTTCTCGTACCTTACCTAGAAGTATTATTCGATACAAGAACCACTTTCACAATTTTGCCATAAGTGGACTTTGGACTTATGAGATCAATGCTGATACTCGTTTTCATATCAATTTAGGTGCAGCAAGTAGAAGCCCAGCTATCAATGAGTTGTACAGCTTTGGGTTGCATCAGGGAGTGAGTGGAATTGAGGAGGGAGATATAGATCTCAATCCAGAACGTTCTTTGAAGGCAACTATTGGAATCAGAGGCAAGATCAAAAAAGTATTCTCTTGGGATGTTTTAGCTTATTATCAGTTGATTGATGATTATATTTATTTGAAACCTCAAAACGAAATTCGTCTAACGATTCGGGGTGCGTTTCCTGTATTTAGATATGAACAGGATCTAGTTCAGATTTTTGGATTAGATTGTTCAGGGACTTTTCATATAGTCAAAAATCTTGATTTACAATTGATTACCAGCCTAATCAGAGGAGACAATTTAGCAGAAGATCTTCCTTTGATTAACATGC
>JAKVCT010000226.1 GCA_022448995.1 Saprospiraceae bacterium | reverse complement strand
GGTAGGTTCTTTAACACAGTTAAATTGAATAAAAGGCAATTTATCGCCTAAAAAACTACTTGAATAAGCTTTATTATTGTAGGAGCATGTCTAAATTTATTCTAAAATGTAACATGAAAGCTCTTTTTAGATATGCTCTAAGCTTTCCCTCGTTTGAGTGGTCAAAATAAAGCATTTGTAAAAACTAATGAATCATTCATTAGAATAAATTTTCTTTATGTTAACCGCTTGTTATAATTTAGTATAGAAATCATCGAAAAAATTTATCTTTGCAAAGATAAAGAATGATCCTAATTTATACTGAGGTAAATACTTTATTGATTTCACTTTTTGATTAAGAATAAGATTCTTAATCCCTGATTATCAAAAATTCAATACTGTTAATCATTAACATTGACGAAAGTTAAAACGTATGGACGCATTTGAAAAAATAGAACAGATATTAAAAGATATAGAACAAAATAATCCTCAGAATACTGAAGAGTTGGAAACATTTCGTATTCAGTATTTGGGTACCAAAAATATATTCAAAGGTCTAAGTCCTCTTTTCCGTGACTTAGCTCCTGCTGATCGTGGACGTTTTGGACAGTTATTAAACAAAGCAAAACAAGCTGCTAAATCAAAGTTTGATACACTACAAGAGCAACTCTCTATTGCTTCGGCTAATCAAGTAGAACGTCCTGATTTGACAGCATCTGCTGCGCCTCAGTCTTTAGGTTCTCGCCATCCAGTGAGTTTGGTGCAAAACCAAATTATCGAAATCTTCCAACGTATTGGATTTACCGTAGCAGAGGATAGAGAAATCGAAAAAGATTGGTTCAACTTTACCGCTTTGGGTATGCCACAGGATCACCCTGCACGTGATATGCAAGATACTTTCTATATTAAAGATAGTATGGAAAATTTATTGCGTACGCATACTTCTTCTGTACAAACACGCTTCATGAAGGATCACAAACCACCTATTCGCATTATTGCACCAGGTAGAGTTTACCGTAATGAAACCATTTCGGCTAGATCACATTGTCAGTTCCATCAGATTGAAGGTTTGTATGTTGCAGAAAATGTGAGTTTTGCAGACTTGCGTCAAACGATTTATTACTTTGCTAAAGAAATGTTTGGTGCAACTAAAATCCGTATGCGACCTTCTTATTTCCCATTTACAGAACCTAGCGCAGAAGTAGATGTTTGGTGGGGAACGGCAACAGAAACTGATCGTAAGATTACGAAAGGAACAGGTTGGTTAGAAATTTTAGGTTGTGGTATGGTTGACCCTAAGGTTTTGGAAAACTGTGGTATTGATCCAGAAAAATATACAGGTTTTGCATTTGGGCTAGGGATTGAACGTATTGCAATGCTGAAGTATCAGATCGAAGATATTCGCCTGTTATTCGAAAATGATGTACGTTTCTTGGAGCAATTCCAGTCAGCTGCTATATTCTAATTCTATGAAATATCTATCTCTACTTTTGGTGCTTGCTTTCTGGGCTTGTGGTGGTGGAAGTGTGACCCTCAGTACTCCAGAGGAAAGTTCCAAAGGATTATTGAAAGCTATCAAAGCTGAAGATTTCACCTTAGCTAAAAAGTATGTTAGCAAACGTACACGCAAGAATATTGAAAATCTCAAAACCGAAATGCTCAATATGGGAACGCCTGAGGAAAAAGCAGCTTTGAAGCGTATTTTCCAATCTGATTTTGCAGATCCAGAATGTGAGGAAGTGGATGGAAAAATGCGTTGCCGTATGTGTTGTACACCTGATAGTGCTGTGGCTGAATTTTTCTTGGTACAGCAGGATAATCAATGGCTGGTGGAATTTGACATGGAATTGTAATACGTTTGATGAAACGTATTTATTGGGGTGGTGTATAATCCATCCCTAAAAAGAGAAAACATTACTAATTTGCAAACTATGAGTTTGCCCTAAACAAATCTATACGATGAATACATTCAAACTTTTTTTTGTACTTTTTGTATTTACTGGATTGGTAGCTTGTCAAGGAGATAAAAATGGTGGTGGATCAGAAAGTGGAGTAGATACAAGTACACCAGAAGGCTCATTGCGTGGTTTTATTGAAGCCATTTCTAAAAAAGATTTTAAAACAGCTAAAGAATTTGCAATGCCTGCCACTCAAAATGTTCTAACTATGATAGAACTAGATGAAGCCGTTGCCGCTAAAGTAAAGCCTATTGGAATTAAGGAGTTGAAATGTGAGCAGGACGAAGCTGGTCAAGAGGCAACTTGCCAATTGTGTTGTGCTGGTGAAGCTAATGAAACCAAAAGTATCAAGGTAATGAAGCACAAAGGAAAATGGTTAGTAAAAACGACTAAAGAAGAAATGAAATAAATTTATTATGTCTTTTCTGATTAATAACCAAAGTACTAAAAATGTGTTGTTGAAAACTAAACTCAACAACACATTTTTTTATACCAAATATCTTCTGTTTATACTGTTTTTAGGGATAATCAGTTGTCAGTCTAATAGTTCTAAAAATGAGGCTCCTAAAGATCCTTATCGAGATAGTCTAAGACAAAAAGCATTACAAAATATCGCTGATGATCCCATCGGTTTCTTTTCTGCCAAGAAAGATAGCACAGCCAATGATAGTTTGCCTCCTAATGAACTTGCCTTATTGCAAGAAGGTGATATTTTGATGCGTAAAGGTTATGGAAATATTAGTGATTTTATTGCTGATTTTTTGAATGAGAAATATCGAGTAACACACTGTGGATTTATCGTATTGGAAGGTTATCATGAGGCACATATTTTACATACAGTAAGTAATGATTCGGTTGAACATCTTTTTGTAGAACCACTAAGAGATTATATCCAGCAAAGTCAGCTGAATTCTCTAGTTGCAGTTCGGCTCAATGGAACCAACCAACAAAGAAAAGCAGTAGTGAAGGAAGCCAAACGCTTATTGAAAAAGAAGATTCCCTTTGATATGGCCTTCAATGATAAGGATACGACTGAAATGTATTGTGCAGAGATGATGTCCTATGTGTTCAAGCAGGTTTATCAAGAGGATTTAATGCCTAGACGTGCTGTTTATAATCCAATTGATGTTTTGCATATGGATAATTTTTTTGAGCCTAAGTATTTTGAGGTGCTTTTCAATCATTTTGAGCAACCTGTGAGGTAAAATATTACCTTTTGGCGCAGAGCTAAGCTCGAAGAACTCAACGAAGCAAAAGGCCTGCGCCAAATAATATTCAGAGGTTTCATATTAGATCTTATCGAGCCGCCTACTTAGAAGCTGCTAAAGCTTGTTCTATATCCGCAATAATATCTTGAATATGTTCCAAACCAACAGAAAAACGAATCAAACCTGGAGCAATTCCAACAATTGCTTGCTGTTCTGCATTAAGTTTGGAATGTGTAGTAGATGCAGGATGTGTAGCAATAGTACGTGTATCACCTAAGTTAGCTGTTAAGGATAACATTTTCAATGCATCCAAGAAGCGACGCCCTCGCTCTACCCCACCTTTTACCACACAAGTCAACATGCCACCACCTTGCTTCATTTGGCGTTTAGCCAAGTCATACTGAGGATGCGAAGGCAAGTGCGGATATTTTACAGACTCAATTTCTCGATGTTTTTCTAAATAATGTCCCAACTTTAAGGCATTGGAACAATGACGATCCATGCGCACGGCTAAGGTTTCCAAACTTTTGGACAAAACCCAAGCATTGAATGGTGAGATAGCAGGTCCAGTACGTCTTGCAAAAGCATAAACCTCTTTGATCAACTCCTTTTTACCCAAAACTAAACCACCCAATACACGTCCTTGCCCATCAATCCACTTGGTAGCAGAGTGTGTAACGATGTGTGCTCCATGTTTGATGGGTTGTTGGAGGTATGGTGTAGCAAAACAGTTGTCAATATTGAGTAGTAAATTATGTTTCTCAGCTAGTTTTCCTAAATAATCTAAGTCGATAAAATCCAGTGCAGGATTGGAAGGGGTTTCGGCAAATAACATCTTGGTATTTGGTCGGATAGCCTGCTCCCACTCTTCCATATTCGTTTGGCTAACATAGGTATATTCTACTCCCCACTGTGGCAGAATCTCGGTAAGAATTCTGTGTGTGTTGGCAAATACAGAACGAGAAGAAACAATGTGATCCCCTTTTTTAAGAAAAGGTGCTAAAGAAGCAAAGATTCCTGCCATACCAGAAGCAGTTGCATGTCCAGCCTCGGCTCCTTCTAATAGACACATCTTCTGTACTAACTCATCTGCATTTGGATTCGAAAAACGAGAGTAAATATTCCCTTCTTGTTCTCCCGTAAACATAGCTCTTGCTTGTTCTGCATCATCAAATACAAAACTAGAAGTTAGATACATGGGTACAGCATGTTCTCTATTATGACTGCGTGGAGTTTGGGTGCGAATAGCTAGTGTTTCCCACTGCATTTCAGCAGATGGAGTAGCTTCTTTTTCGGGAGATGGCTTGATTTCATAGGTATATTCAATCTTAGCCGTTTCTCTCATGATATGGTAAACCGAGCAGTATTTATCTTTGGTGAGTTGTAATGCTTTTTCTAACTTTTTAGGCTCTACTTGACCTTCGATTAGAAAGTGTACTTGAATTTCTTCAAATATAGATGGAATCTGATTTTCACGACGTTTTGCACGAATCTCAATTGCTACATCTTCTACTTTTTGTCGCTGTTTTTTTAGGATCTCTAACACATCAATTGCGCTACAGCCTCCTAATCCCGCCAAAAGCATTTCCATTGGGCGAAAGCCTTGATTTTCTCCTCCGATTTTTGGGGAAGCATCCATGTGAACCTCGGCATTGTCTTCATTGATTGCTTTGAAATGAAAAGCCTGATTCTGACGTTCTAGTTTTATATGCATAGCCTTTAATTTAAGTTGTGAAGTCGTTTAAAACTTATCTTCAGTCTATAAAAATCATTGATTTCCTAAACTAAATCTAATTTCCAAACAACTTCAAGTTAAGGACTTGATTTAGCGCCCCAAAGGTAGTGCATTTTACTTAGAATCGTCAGAATCTGCTAGTAACATTTAGTATATTATAGCCGAATTTAGATAAATATAATGAATTAAAAACTTGGTAGCGAAGGGCTTTAGCCCTTCGCTTAAAAGGTGGCACTTTATATAATTTTAGCTATATTATGACTTGGATCGACTCAATTGGAAGCTTGCTAAAAAGCTCGGCAAAGTATTCAAATGAAAATGAGTAACTGAAGTAGAAATTAAATCGCCTGATTCTTTTCTAGACAATTCTCCAAAACAACAAGTATGTGAGGTGGATAAATTCCAAGGATAGATATCTCGTTTCTCTCCCCTAAATACATAAAGTACTCCATCTACTTGAAACTCGAAAGTGTAAATAATCTTTTGTTCATCAAAATACTTCAATTCTAAGGTACCCGAACAAGGTGCATCCTGACAAAGTCCTTCTATACTAACTGTTCCAGATAAATCATTGACTAAAAAAGACTCTCCCATAGGATTTATCCAATCCAGAAAACTATTGGGTCCCCAACGCACCGTAAATTCCATAGCACGTTTTCCAGGATTTCCAAAATCCGGTTCAAACTCATGCTCACCAGACATAATTTCTTCTATTCGGAAACCTAAATTCCCTGTATATCTCTGCACAAAACTAAGCATCTGATAAGTAATTCCCTGCAAATAAGCCTGAACAGAAGTCTTGGGCTCTCTAATGACCTTTTTCTTTCTTTTTCCCAAAAGGAAATTAGTAGTTGTGTCCATAAAATGTGCTACTGGTGCTATAGATCGGGCATATTTAGCAAAACTATTTAGGATATTGACCATCTCCACTCGCTTTTTGCGTTGTGTTGCTCTGAAAATGATTTTAGCAACACGCTCTGGCTTCTGTGCATACAATGGTAAAAGCATCATTGATAGTCGAGCACCAATTCCCTGTGTTTTGACATCATTATAAAACCCTGTATTTACCATATATGGATAAACAGTGGTTAGACGAATATTATAGGATTTCAACTCATAATGTAATACTTCGCTAATAACTCCCAAAGCTAATTTGACACTAGCATAGGCTCCCCAAGTTGGTAAACGGAAAAAAGATTGTCCGGAAGAAATATTCACGATTTGCCCAAACCCCTGCTTTTTCATTAATGGTAAGAAGGCATAAATATGATACAGAGGTCCCCAAAGATTGACATCAATCAATCGTTTCCACTCTGAAAGTGTCATATCTTCCATTTCACCGTGATATCCTACTCCTGCATTGTTAATTAAGATATCCAAACGTCCAATTTTTTCAATAATATCCTTTGCCATTCCCTGAACTTCGTCCTTATCTGCCACATTGACTTCATACATCAATACATCAATAGATAAATTACTCAACTGTTCTGTAGCGGCCTCTAACTTTTCTTTGTTGATATCTGCAAGGATCAGATTAGCCCCAGCTTTAGCAAATTGCATAGCTGTATGAAAACCAATGCCTTGAGCAGCACCTGTAATTAATACATATTTACCTTCAAATTTCTTCTTACTCATATAGTTCTAAAATTGATTTTTGGTGTATGATCTTTTTGATAGAGTACTCAATACGCTATGCTGTAAATGTTTGAAGTTGTTAAAATATTAGATTTTTGCTAAAAAAAGCATCATTGTATAATAACTTGGATAAACAACTTTATTACATAATATAAGTTTTTAACTGATAGTTCGTTGATTTTTTAATTCTAGCTCCACTGAGCACTGCATAGTTGCATCAATTGGTATTTTGGGAGTAAACATAAAATGGAGAAAAATAAGGAAATTTCTTCTTCTAAAAAAGCTCCATACAACTAGAAATGAATTGGAACTCCATGAGCTATTTCTTCATCCGTTAGGATTTCAAAAGCACATCTATTGACTGTAGATAGCGTTCTAGTTTTACCTGTCTTCAGCTCACGAATATTTAAAGTACAACTTGCTACCTTAGAGTTTAGACAAAACTTATCTGTTCCATCCGTATTGTAGTAACGCAATCCTACAAAATCAGTTTGCTCAGCTTGTATAGTACCCTTTATTTCTAAATTTGAGTTTTTGGCTTCAAATGTCCAAGTAAAATACGCATATTTTCCTTTATTTTGTATCCAATTTTTGAATTGATGAAAATACTGTATTTTATCATTGTAGTACAATACAATTAAGGTAATGAAAGGGCTAGACCATTTAGCTATATTGACACTTGCTGTAATGAGTTCCAAAAGACACCGATTATCTTGCTCAAAACCAACAACTTGCCCCCATGCATAACGATTGGTATGTTCTGTACCCCAGTTATGATTTTGGCTACCCAACCAGTTATCGATAACAACTGTTTGGTCACCGATTTTTAAGTGCCCACCAAAAGAAGCAAAAGGTTGAGATATAATAGACTTGGCTTTAGGAAAAGGCAAATCATACATCGCTAGAGGTAATAGGAAGATAGGAGGATGTAAATTTTCATAAGTCAAATCCCAAGAAAATTGCTCTATACTTCCCTTTGCTTCAAAAGCTCGAAGATGACTTGCTCCAATTTTAATATTAAAATTGGAGGTATTCAATACACAGTCAGAAAGATTATATTCTTGTTTGACCGGTGTAATTGTACCGTTTTCAAAATAAACAGCCCATAATTCAGCAATAGCATTCTGCGTCTTTTGCCTGGGTACAAATAGCGTGTACCTTATCCAAAAAGCAGTAGCTTTATTAGGGTGGTTCGCCCTAATAAAATAGCTTTCATAGTGCCCTCTATTATGAGCTTTCCGATATCGAAGAAAATTAGCTTTAGCTGCTGCTCTTTTCAGTTTGGAGTGCATAGTACTTATAGTTTTATTAAACTCTACACTATAAATTTACACAAATTGTAGAAGCCAAGTCTCTGCCTTTTTAGGATCTGTAAATAATTTACTAGGATATGGAGGTTTATTTGCCATCAGAAAGATGTTTCCAGCAATTTTAGAAAATCCCGACCCAACAATCAAGGCCGTAGCTTTGCAAGATTTTGCAATGTGTTTAGATGCAAACCTCTTGCGAACCTCTCTATTTGTCTTTTTCATTTGACGAAGATCTACTAAAAAAGGAATTGATTTTCCCTTGGTGAACTCTAAACATTGGTCTCCATATATTGCTACATCTTCTACTGATACTAATTCCGAATTAAATATGATGTGTGCAATACCATTACCTAGGTTTGTTAGTGTTCCACAGGTTGTCTCTATAGTCTGCATAATGTTTGGGTTTATATGTCAATGGTTATTATTTTAAGTAGGTGGACGTAATTAATTTTATAATAATTCACAAGATTTAACTTCGTTGAGCCTTTCAGGGTTTTTGATGC
>JAKVCT010000225.1 GCA_022448995.1 Saprospiraceae bacterium | reverse complement strand
TTACATCTTGTAACATTTCGGTCTGATTATGTGCTTTTGCAATGATCTGTTGTTGACAAACCACAACTGCTCCTACTGGAATTTCTCCTAATGCATAAGCCTTTTGAGCTTCTTGCAAGGCTACTCGCATGTAGTGTGCTGGAGACAGAATGGATAACATAATAATTTTCGATTTTTGTTCAACTATTCAATATGCTTGAACGAAAGTTGTAATATTCTGAATTTGTTTAAGAATTCGTATTGGAATGATTCAAAAGTAAACAAACTTAATTATGCTTTGCTGAATCTTTGGTTGCAGAAGACAAATCAGCTAAAATATTTGATATTCAGTGGCTTTGCCAATCACGTATTTAGAAATTACTGAACCACCTTTCTTTGTACAGCTCTTTTTTAATTAAAAAACAGGATAAGTATAGCTTAGTTAAGAATATGTTTAAAATTAGTCGAAATATTAGGGTCTTAGGTCTAAGACTCCAATAAAGATACTGAAACTCTATTAAATTTGTGAACAATATAGGGCTTATCTCAATTAAACCTTATCGTAATTCTAATTCTATTAACCACTTAAGTACGGGCTGTCTGATTGACCGGGATTTCTTGATAACGATTCTTAGACAGGTCTATCTACAAAGAAAAAACAAAGCTATGCGCCTTATAGGATTTCTAGTACTTTTTTTAGTCTGTAGTACCTCTACTATCCAAGCACAGGAGCAATGGAATTTGGAGAAGTGTATTAATACCGCTTGGGCAAATAGTTTACAAATCAAACAAACAGCTATCAATGGTAGACAAACCAAGCTTAATGCTAAGCAAGCCAAATGGGCTCAGTGGCCCACTGTCAATGGTTCGATCCGACATGGAGTTAATTTTGGACGTTCCATTGATCTAACTTCCTATCAGTTTGTCAATAATGCCAATCAATCTACCAATTTATCCATATCTATCAATGCACCTTTATATCAAGGCCTACGTATTCGGAATTCAATTAAGCAGTCTCAGATAGACATTGAAGCTAACCTTAAGGATGAACAACAACTCAAAGAAGATTTAGCATTGAGTGTTGCTCAAGCTTATTTAGGAATTCTACTGGCAGAAGAAAACGCTAAAGTACTCAAAGAACAAACTAAGGTTACTCAAGCACAATATGAGCAAACTTTGAAAATGATTAAGGCGGGGGCACTTCCAGAAAATGCTAAATACGATCTAGAGGCACAGCTAGCTTTGGATGAAGAAAATATAGTTCGCGCGGATAATTCTGTAATCTTGGCTTATCTTACTCTTAAGACCACTATGAATATAGATCCTGCCAAAGAAATAACCATAGAATATACAAAAATAGATGTCCCTGAATCAGTCGAAATACTAACTTTGGATAATGTTTATGATGAGGCCAAGGGAAACCAAGCTAATCTGTTAGCAGCTAAGTTAAGAGAGGAGAGTGCTAGATATGGTGTGCGTATTGCCAAAGGGGCTTTAGTACCAAGTATCTCTGCATATAGCGCTCTAGGAACTAACTATTCTAGTGCTGCTCGTCGCGTAAATGGTACAGATACTATACAACAGGTTTTAACAGGCGATTTATCAGGAGCTCCTTTCTCGTTTAATATAAACCAAGAAGTTCCTAGTTATGAGCCCAATCCATTTTTTAATCAATTAGGGCAGAATTTTTCACAGAGTATAGGAATTCAAGTACAGATCCCCATATTTAATGGGCTACAATCTAGAATAGCAATAGAGCGAGCAGAACTTGCTGTAGAATTGGCGCAGCTCAATACAAAAACTCTAGAAGTTCAGTTAAAATCAAATGTTCAGCGTGCCTTGACTGATGTACAAGCTGCAGAGAAACGATTGAAAGCAGCAAAAAGATCATTGGTTGCAACACGTGCTTCAGTAGAGAATACACGTAAACGCTTTGACTTAGGTGTGGTTAATGCTTTTGAATTGACAAGTGTACAGAATCGACTAATTGCTGTAGAATCCAATGTACTGCAAGCCAAATATGATTATATATTTAAGCTCAAGATCTTAGATTACTACAGAGGCATTGCAATTCAATTGGATTAAACATAGGTTGTGTTAAATATCAAGGGTTCAGTTACACTAAAAGAATAAGATGCTAGCTCAATACAGCAATAATTTTTAAAAAAGTGGACTTAAAATAAACTAAAGATAACTACGAAAATCATTGGACAATTAAGAGCATGTCTAAAATTATTGTATTTGTTAATATGAGTACTATTTTAACTTCGTTGAGCTCTTCGAGGTTTTGAGTTAATCGCCTTAACTATTGAGGAAAAATAGACGTGGTATAGCGAAAAAAGAGCTGTCATATTACATTTTAGAATAAATTTAGATATGCGCTAAAGCTTATTCAATACTCTGTAATATAAACAGTAGAAAATTTATGTTACAGAGCATTCAATACAAACTATTAAGAAATTATGGCACGAAAAAGAAAAAGAAGTAAAGCCCCAATTATCATTCTTATTTTGGTAGTTGTTGTAGTCTCAGGAATAATGTTTACGAGAGGTCAAAAAGATACTCGAACCAAGGTACTCGTAGATGTGAGTACTAAACGAACCATTGTAGAAACGGTTTATGCAAGTGGGAATATCTATCCTGTAGTTGAGGTTGAAATTACATCCAATGTCTCGGGAACCATTGTGGAACTCAAGGTTGAAGAAGGCCAGAGTGTAAAAGAAGGTGATCTCTTAGCTAAAATTGACCCTGATGCGCTCTCTTCTATTGTCGAGCGTGCAGAAGCTTCTGCGAATACGACTAGAGCGCAGCTGAAGCAGACTAAAGCTCAGAAAGTACAACTAGAAGCACAATTCAAAAATACTAAGGCTATTTACGATCGCAATAAGCAGTTATTTGAAGATGGGGTTATTTCTAAAGCTGATTTTGAGGCTTCTCAAGCTGCCTTTGAAACTGCCAAAGCAAATTTGCAGGGTGCAGAAGAGAGTATTCGTGCAGCAGAATTTATGGTGAAAAGTTCTGAAGCGACTGTAAAAGAACAACGAAAGAATTTATCACAAACTAGAATTTATGCTCCTATGTCTGGTGTTGTTTCTATTTTATACAAGAAAAAAGGTGAACAGGTTGTAGGAACTGCACAAATGGCGGGAACACCAATCCTGAAAATTGCAAATTTAAACTCAGTTGAAGCTCAGGTACAGGTCAATGAACGAGATATTTTGAAAGTACAACTAGGAGATACTGCAGACATTGAACTAGATGCTTATCCTGGAAGAAAATTTGAAGGTATCGTTACTCAAATCTCAAATACAGCCAATAGTCTTACTTCTATGATCTCAACCTCTGATCAGGTGATTGATTTCAAAGTGCATGTATTGATGTCTCCTGATTCGTATAGTGATTTGCAGAATGGTGGATCTACTTCTCCTTTTCGTGCAGGTTTGTCGGCTTCTGTTGAAATCAAAACAGAAACTTTAAAAGGTGCTTTGACAGTTCCAGTAGCTTGTGTAACTGCTAGAGAAGAAGATGAAGATGAAAAGGAGCAGAAAAACAAAAAAGAGAATAAAGCACTGAACGAATATGTCTTTGTTAAGCAGGCTGATAGTGTTCTTTTGAAAGAGGTAAAAACAGGTATTCAGGATGACGATTATATTCATATTCTAAGTGGATTATCTGTTGGAGATACTATAGTTACTGCGCCATACGATGCTATTGCTAATGTATTAGAACAGGGGGCTGTCGTGAAAGTGGTTGATGAAGATGAATTATACAATCGTAAGAAAGACAAAAAACAAGATAAGTAATAGACTTATTTACAGAGATGAATATAAAAAAATAGATATACAAAATCCTTCTACAAGCCTCTCAAAAAGCTGCTTTAGAAGGATTTTTTTATAAACAAAATCTCAAAAGCCATTTTTTTTTAGCAAATATTTTATACAAGCATTAAAAAAAGTGTATTTTTGCACGAATTTTTTTTGATATCAAAGTCTTTTTTATTAGACTTTATTATCTGAAAAATAGGAATATGTCAATACATAATGTTTTTACAAACATTGATAATATTAGAAAAATTTTAGAAAAACTAACTTATTCCTCTAAACTTATCATTACAGAATTAGGAATAAATAAAAAGTACTAAATAAAACAATAGGATGGCTTTACTCGGAACAATACGGAACCGTTTTGGTTGGTTGATGATGGCAATTATCGTAATTGCAATTGGTGCGTTTTTATTCATGGATGTACAATCCGCTGGACAGGGGGGTATGGGACCTGGTGGACAGCAAGAAGTAGTTATTGGTACAGTCAATGGAGTAAAAATTACACAAGATGAATTTCAAACATACACAGACTTTGCAATGAATAATATGCAGAGGAACGCACGTCCTGGTTTTCCTGTCTTACAGGAGGCTGCACGTGAAGTAGCTTGGAATCAATTGGTTGAGAAATACTTGGTGGAGCAAAAAGCTGCTCAGGCAGGTCTAGCGGTAACCCCTGAAGAAATGGCGAGCTTATTTCTTGGAGATGAGCCTTATGTTAGTATGTCTGTCAAAGGTTCTAGAGAGTTCATCAACCCTGAAACAGGTGAATTCAATAAGCAAATGGTAAAAGAAAAAGTAGAAAAATTCCAAGATAATTCTGCTAAAGATTATGAAGGTCAGGAAAGAGCTGATTTTATTGAAGATCGTGATCGTTGGAGAACGTTTAGAGAAGCGGTAAAGTATGAGCGTTTGTCTAGCAAGTATACCAATATGTTGACTGCTGGTTCTTTTGCTCCAGATTGGATGGTGAATGTAGAATATACGCGCGACAATGAACGTTTTAACTTTAAATATGTTCAAATTCCATACGCTTCTGACGAAGTTGGAGAGGTTGAGGTAACAGATGCTGAAATTGAAGCATATATTACTGAACACAAAAATGAGTATGCTGCTACGCAGTCGAGAGCAAGTATTGAGTACATAACTTTTGATATCAAGGCTTCTGCCGCAGATTCTGCAACATACAAAGAATATTTGACTAAAAAAGCTGCAGATTTTCGTACCAAGACTACCTTTACTCAGGATTCTCTTTTTGTAAACAGAGGTGGGTATATGGACATAGCTTATTTTACGAAAGCAGAGCTAGATGATCCATTAAACGTAAAAGATTCTTTGTTCTCTGTAGATAAAGGAACTGTTATTGATCCTTACATAAATAATGGATCATACAAGATTACTAAGTTGATTGATCGTAAGGTAATTGCAGACTCTGTAAGAGTACGCCATATTATGCGTCGTGTACAAACGGACTCAGAGTATCAAGCGGCTAGGGTCTTACTAGATTCTTTGAAGAAAGGTCTTAACGCTGGTACACTATCGTTTGCAGAGGTTGCAAAAAATAATGGTCAAGATTTTACTGCTCCTGAAGGTGACCTAGGATATATTGGTCGCAATACTGGTGGTCAGATTACAAAAATGTTTGAAAATTATGTATTCTTTGAGGCAGATAAAGATTCTTTCACCATCATCCAGAACATGAATCAACAAACACAGCAGTTTTCTTTACATTTGGTTCAGGTGACTGATTATAAAAATATCACCAATACAGAAGGTGTTCGAGTAGCAAGCTTTGAAAAAGCAATCGTTCCGAGTTCTAAAACAATCAAAGCTGTAGAAACAGAGGCGAGTACTTTTATTTCTGAAAATCGTCAATTAGCTCAGTTCCGTGCAAAAAGTGAAGAACTTGGGAAGACAATAAATAAGGCTTCTAATCTCACTGAAAATGGATTTAGAGTAGATGGTTTGTTGCCTACTTCTGGTACGGCCAAGATTGTAACTTGGGCAAATCGTAGTGATAATATTGGTGAATTATCTAGTGTACCTTATGCAATTCCTAGTCCTAACGGAAATTATACAAGTCAGTATGTTGTTGCTGCTTTGATTTCTAAAACACCTAAAGGAAGTACGAATGCTAAAGATCCTCAAGTAATCGAAAGTGTACGCTTGATTCTAACAAATAAGAAGAAAGCAGAGAAAATTAAAGCTGATCTAGCAGATTCTCGTGATTTAGAAGCAATTGCTGGAAAATATTCAGTAAATGTTGAAACTACTACTAATCCAATCTCGTATAGCTCTATGAGTGTAGGAGCTCTAGGGTTTGAGCCTAAGCTTCAAGCTGTGGCTTCTCTTCTTGAGCCTAATCAGGTTTCTAATCCAATTGAAGGAACTCAAGGAGTTTACTTAATTGAGGTGATTTTGAAAACACCAAGCCCTGCACCAGGAGATTTAGGAAAAGCGAGATCTCAAGTTGAAGAGAAATTCAAGCGTTCCTTTAATAATGCTTGGAAAAGATCAGCAATTGATAATTCAAATATTAAAGATAATAGATCTTCTTTGTACTAGAATGATAGCATAAAGGTCTTATTATCATCAATGTGGTAGATAATTTTGTGCAACTTTACAAAATAAGTTTACTACTATACAAAAAGTAAATTAACTATATTTAAAATTTAAGTTCTGCAATATTCGAATATCTTGTTATTCATAATAGAATAATTGTAGTGATATACTTAATATTTTAAATTAGGTGCTGTTGTAAATTCTGTAATTGATTTATTTGATGCTAACTGTGACAGTTAGCATCATTTTTTTTTGGAGTTAGGTTATGTTTTTTATGAATTAGAATAACTTATTTTCTATCATTCAATAAGTAGGGAGGGACGTTTTACAGAGCACCTTATTTAAATAACAGTCCAAATATTCTCGTAGTTATCTTTAGCCGATTTTAAGGTATCTCCTGATTCATAGAGCTTTGCTGTAGCTCGCTACAGCTATATTCTGCTCATTGAATCTGACTAAAATTATTCTAATCTATTCTACGATTACTTTTATCCTCGTTTTTTTTATTTAAAAGCTAATCTTTTCAATCAAGTAGTCCCCCAACGCTTGCTTTGTGCTCTCCCAGTTTGAGGTAAAACCTAGAATTAAACCTCCACCACCAGCTCCACAGATCTTCAAACTATACAAATCACTCTCTAGTCCTGTTTTCCAAATCTTATGAAATATTTGTGGAATCATTTCATGCATATACTCTAATTGGATCTTGGAAATATGCTTTAAGGTTGCCAAGAAGGTTTCATGTTTCTCCCCTAAGTATGATTCAATAATTTTTGTAGATAAATTCAGAAGAGGGAAAGTACAATTTTCATAAAAAATCTTCTCTTTAGATCTTTTTTTAAAGTACTCAACTAATGGAGTCGTGCTGCGTTTGATTTGGGTGTCAATCAGAAAACCCGTTAAGCTGGATCCTTTTAGTCTAGGAACAGACTCTATAATCTCTATATTATCCTTTTGCAAACAAATTCCTTTGTTTAAATAACAAACTAATGGATCAATTCCTGAACTATTTCCATGAAAGATATTTTCTAGTTGAGCAAGTTCTTTTTGCAGTTCACGAGTAGATAAGTTTTGTTTATGTTCTTTGGGGACATAATTATCATAAACTGCAGCACAGATAGTTCCAGAACTTCCTAGACCATATCCTATAGGTATATTAGTACTAAAGAAATATCCATCTTGTATATCCATTTTTAATTTTTCTATTTGGATAGAATAAGTAATCTTTTTAGTATGAATATATTGTTCTAATAGAAGGATGAATGCTTTGAGTGCTTCCACGAGTTGAATCTCTTCTTGTGTCGCAGTTCTATTGGTCCAATAACTCCTATAGTTAGGATAGGGTATAGCTAGAGCTTCGCCGCCAAGTACCACAGTGTGTTCTCCAAACAATAATAGTTTAGATGAATAGAATCTATTCTGGTTCATAGTCATATAATCTATAATTAGGGCTACAATATAAGTATATAGTTAAGAGTATGCTCAAAATTACTGTATTTGTTAATCTATCTGTACAAGCTTCTTCCTATTTTTATGGTGTTTTTAGAGACTTTTTGTAGAGCTGTACATTAATTTTTTAAACCTAGGACAGTTTCTATCAAGCGAATTACTTGATTTCTTATAAAGAAGAGCATTCTTCAAATAACTTTTTATCAATTAGATAATACTTTTTTGTGCAAATAGCTTCAGAATATTATAACTAATCGATTTAAAAAGCACATCTATATATATTATTATTAAAATTGAAATGACGAGTTCTTCCAAAAAGAAGACCACAATCTACATAATATTTATAGCTGTTCACCAATTTTTTCTTCAGAAAACAGATTTTACATCATAGGGTTCATTAAATACTGGCTGTAAAATGAGCATTAAAGTAACTTTAATCATAAAATTATAACTAATATACATTTTATATTTTAATGTCTAATGAATACAAATTAGTCTTCCGTGAATTTTTATAAAAAATAAATTAACTGATAATCAGCAGATTATATTTTTATAATGAAAAAAAGGTGAAATAGAATTCTAAAAAGCTTGTATAATTCAAAAAGAGCCGTATATTT
>JAKVCT010000224.1 GCA_022448995.1 Saprospiraceae bacterium | reverse complement strand
CAAGTTATCTTCGATCCTGCAGCCAATAAGGATAATATTTTGTATACTTATGATGTAGATGGTAACCGTCTAACTAAAGAACTACAACATAGCTCGGGTAGTATTACTAAAACGGTCTATGTAAGAGATGCTAGTGGAAACACAATGGCAACCTATCAGCTAACTGGTGATCCTAGTACAGGACAACTTACTCAACAATTGCAAGAATGGAGTCTCTATGGTTCTTCTCGTTTAGGTGTAAAAAATACCAACTTGAGTACTCGTACTCTTTCTCTATCTTCTTCTTTGAATATTCCTAGAAATATGACAGAGGATTTAGATAGAACTGCTAGCGATGATGAGTTCTTTGAAAGTGATCGTGGATTTAAGGCTTTTGAGCAATCTAATCATTTGGGGAATGTCTTGGCCGTAGTTTCGGATAAGAAATTGGGAGTGGATAATAATGCAGATGGAAAAAGTGATACTTATGGTGCTATTGTGCTAAGTGCTCAAGATTATTTTCCCTTCGGGTGGATACAACCTAACAGACAATACTCAAACTCCAATTATAGATATGGGTTTAATGGAAAAGAAAAAGCAGATGAAACCAATAAGGGAAATTATGATTTTGGAGCTAGGATCTACGATGGTAGACTGGGGCGTTGGTGGTCTGTTGATCCGTTAGCATCACACTATACAGACTTAAGTCCTTATAATTTTGTTGCTAACACTCCTATCCAAGCCATTGATCCAGATGGAAGGTTGATTATTTTTATTAATGGTTTGTGGGGCTTTCCCAATGCTGTAGGAGGAGGAGGAAGTATAGATTATTGGACTGATTGGTGGATTAATGGTTGGATCGATAATCAAGGGAATCCTGTTCTAGGAGCTAAAGATATTATAGGAGATCAAAGTGCATTATACTTAGATGGAGCACTTGGTGGAACTCCAATGCTTGCTATAAATACTGATATGTCACTAAGAATAGAAGCAGGATATGCGTTTGGAAGAGAAAATGCAGCTAATATAATTGGATTATTAGAAACTAACGCTGATGGAGAAATCATAGAATCTATTAAATTTGTAACAAATAGTATGGGAGCTGCTTATGAAAGAGGACTCTCACGAGGAATAAGAGAATATGTAGAAGAAGAAAATTTGAAAATCATGTTGCATAACACAAACATAAATGTACAGATAGGAGAAATTGAGCGACAAGAGATGAATTCCTTAATATCAGTAGGAGAAGCAAATAAAAAAATACAAGAACTAGAGGCTCAAAGGCGAGTGCCTTTAAATGTTGTTTTTGATTTTGTAACAGATTTAGAACCACATCAAGTTACCACACCAGATCCAGAAGTTCCAGCAAATAGACATTTTTACATGTTGACAACTCCTGACAGAAGGAATATAGCGGAACGAATGGCTGTAGATGTAAATCCTATCATTGGGGCTAATGAAATAGGTTTAGATGCAAGAGGAGAAAGACGGATGCGAACCCATCATTCTGCTGGGGCTCCTGTAGATGCACTTCGTCGAGGACTTGGTAGAGGATCAAGAATTAATCGAGATATTAGTGAAGAGGATTTCTTAAATGGAGATTTTTAGATAAAAAAAAATGAGAAGAACTATAATAAAATTTTCTGTTTTTTTGCTATTTGCAATGACTTCTTGTTTTTCTTTTGGTAGTAAAGAAAAAGAAAGACAAAGAAAGAAGCAATTAACAGATAATTGCATGGCAGAGTTTTGTCCAGATGCAATTGCAGAAGCTAAGGCATATAAATATTATATAAGAGACAGCCTATATCTTGCCTTGAATTTTAAATATCAAACTGAAAAAGTAAGTATTATTGGACAACAGACTAATTGCATAAATAGAATAATACTTGGTGATATATTATATAACACTGACAAAACAAAATTTTATGGCATAGCTCATATTGAATATGATACCGAATGCAGATCTATGAAAAGCCGATTTGGGCAAGATGTTGTTTATTCCTCATTTGGATTTATAGGTTATAGGGATAATATTTCTGAATTGTGGAAGGTGTTCCCTTCTGCTTGCGACTTAATCCAAGTGCTTGGGGTTTCTCCAGAAGAATCTGAAATTGTCATGAATCGCCGTTGTTTCTGTGAATCAAAAGGTAAAGCTATTTTTTTTAGACAAATAGATTCTTTAAAACCTATTCCTTTTTCAGTCTGTGAAGAAGAATATTGGACAACTAGTAATCCCATTTGGGTAAAGAACCCTAATGATAGTTCTTATAATTTTGAAGAAGTAGAAACAGTGGACGTTCCTCAAAATATTTATCCAGATTCTTTGCTTAAGCTTTATTCTGATGCTGAAAAATAATGCGGTATGCTTCGAGACTAGGTCGCATCTAGCACCGCCATACCCTTGATACACCGTATCAATCCTACCCGAATTGCCCACCTCGCTAAAAAAGCGGAGTGGGCATCGTTCGTTAGTCACTTACTCTCGCGAGAGCTTGTGCCAGTGGTACAAAGGCAAAGAAAAGTAGCGCATTAGTAGAAGAAAGTCAGCATCACTTACAACTCCCCAACCAACTCACCAAAACCACTATTAATCGGATTTTTCGATAAAAAAGCTAGAATAAAAATTACTCAAATTACAACTTGATTTGAGTGGTGATTTGCTCAAATGATCTTACTTATCGTTGATTTTTGCGTACCTTGGGGTTTATAAAGTTCCTTGAATTTCAGACAGTAATGGATAAAATGGTTAACCATATAAATACGAATGGAGGAAGAGCTGAGAGAAATGTTACCCATTTAAAACAAATTGAATGGGATGAAAGATCAACTAAAATAAATGATACAGACGATTAAAAAGTAATACTAATGATTAAAGATATATTATCTATAGTTTTATTATCTATATTATCAATATCAATTATTGTTTTAATAATTATATTAATAGGTGATTCAAAAGGTAATAGTTATTCCTATTCATTTCTATATGTATTTATATTTTTTGGAATCCCAATGCTTCCTATATGTATTATATATTGTATTTTGCTTCTTTTGTTAAAAAGAAAAGAATTTTACTTTATAAACGTGACTATAATAATTTTGGCAATGGTATCCTTTATTTTAAGTCAGTTCGTTTATGTTTTGAAAGGTTTAATTATTTATGCATCATTAGCATTTATGATGTCATTGTCACTATTGATTTATTACAAGATACATCGAGATAATCAAATCAGCAATACAGATATATTAGATGCATAGTAAAACAGAAAAGCGGTATGCTTCGAGACTAGGTCGCATCTAGCATCACGCCATACCCTTGATACACCGTATCAAGCCTACCTGAATTTGGAGAGCACAAAGGCAAAGCAAAGCATCGCCACTGCAAAATTAAGAATAGAGCACAGCACAGACCTTCAGCTCTGTGCCATGAGAATATTCTTTTTTATGGCAGCACATTGACATTTTATGTTTATAAGACAGCTATTTTAGATCTAATTGATAACCTGAAAGACCCCATAATTAGAAAAAGATACGTTAGCAATTCCATTGTTAGAAATAGGTCTCGTATGTAAAACCACAGAACATTCAGCATACTATAAATAGATGAGTTTTTAGTAAACTATCACAGATTTTTTTTATATTTACAAGGGGGTCTAAGGATTTTGAAATTGTTTAAAAATTCTCAAAACTTCGCGAGCCCTTGTATTTTTTATTACATATTGCACATTAGTAAGTAGGTGGACGTAATTAATTATTATAATAACCCCGAAGAGTTCAGCGAAGCTAACCACGATGGGCTCAACAAAGTTAAACGTAGGGATAGCCACGAAGTGGACAGAGGCGAAGCCGACTAGTGGCGAGCTACGCTGCCACCCATAGCTCATTGCCTTCTCCTTTGCTCCACTGGAGCAAGCCATTTCGGAGGCTTTTTAACGAAGTACAGCGCAAACCTCGAAGAGCTCAACACAGCTAACCCCGAAGGGCTCAGCGAAGCTAAAAGGCTGATTGGATTTACTTCGTAGAGCCCTTCGGAGTTAACTATAAATAATTGTGTCCATCTACTTACTTACTTATAACATATTGAGGATTCATCAAGATAAATCTTTATAAAGTAGATAATGGATAACACACAAGAAAAACCATTCGAAGCATATGATCATCAGATTGGTCTATTAAATAATCTATTAGACAATAAATTTCCTGCGAAATTATATGCTTGGCATAATACCAAAGTAGAGCATCTACAGGAGAATGCTTCCTTTTTAGGCTTTGTATCAGAAGGACTTGCAAGAATAAAAACCGACCAGGGAGTTTTTGACTTAACTGCTGGGATGTATTTTTGTGTGCCCAAAAAAATCTGCATTGAAGGAAAAAGCAGAGGTTTTCTGATTGAACAAAGAGATTTTAATGGCTTTTTGCATATTGGAGGTCCGATAGAATCAAAAGGGAGATTACGTTATATTGACGGTTGTACTGATTCACTATTGATTGCTCCACCTATCATGGGGAATCCCTGCTTAAACTTACTAAACATTCCCGCAAATACTTTTCAAACTCAGCACACTCATCCTTCTTTTAGAATAGGAATGGTAGTCAAAGGGACAGGTGTTTGTATTACTCCCAAGGGAAATTCTCCCTTAAAACCGGGACTTATTTTTGTGATCCCAGAGGAGGCCTTGCATAGTTTTAAGACAGAAGAGCATGATTTACTGATTATTGCTTATCATCCTGATTCAGACTTTGGGCCCACTCATGAGAATCATCCAATGATTAATAGAACTATCATTAAGTACTCTGTAAAATAAGTAGTTGAATGTTTTTACAGAAGTTTTTTGAGCAGTATTAAGGTAAACCACAGCCTTGCAGCCGCGAAGCGGTCAGAAGCACTAGCTACAAAGGCGAGGATTTAACGAAAATAATGACAAAAAGATTCGATTAAAAATGGTTGGATACTTATGTTACAGAGTATTAAGTAAGTAAGTAGATGGACAAAAGTAATCGTAGAATAGAGTTAGAATGATTTTAGTCAGATTCAAGGAGCAGGAGATAGCTATAAAATCGGCTAAAGATAACTACGAGAACATTTGGACTGTTACTTAAAACAGAGAGCATCTTTAAATTTGGCTTTTATGCCGCATTCTAAAAACTCATTAATAATACAATATAAAAATGGCTGTATTTAATCCTAAAACTGACCAAATTAAAGACGAGAAATACCAAAAAATGTTAGATAGAATAAGTTGTAATGAAACTGTTTATTTTACAGCAAACCAATTCTACACATTTTATTTGGGGCTTGGACCTTCCTTAACAAAACGTATATTTGCTTGGGGGCTTAGTATCTTATCCTTAATTGTTTTGCTTTACCCTTTCCCTCAAGCGACTACAGAATCTTATGTTTGGCGTATAATTTTTTTCGCAGGTGCAGTAACCTATGCGAATACTTTACCGAGAAGTGCTAAGGTATCAAAAGAGAAATTTGACGAACTGCTTAAGCGATGGAAAAAAGTAAATCCTATCCCTACTCTAGTAACAGATTTGAACTTGAAGCAACCACCTCCTGCTTTTGGAGAACAAGATCTTTATGAGTATGGTGTTGAAGGGATAATTATTGTTGATCAAGACATTTATGTAGACCTTATTGTATTGAATAACTATCAGAGCGATTGGAAATCAGTGGTTATGTCGCAGAATGGCTATCCCAACTACTTACAAAACAAAGTTCAAAAACTTATTAAGGAAGATCCTACCATAAAAATATACTATTTGCATGATGCTACAACAACTGTTGAGGACATGAAAAAGCAAGTACGAAATATATTGGACTTACCTAATACTGTTGATGAATCGGACTTGGGATTGACTAAGGCAGACGTGGATAGATTAAAGGTTTTCAACAATAGAAAAGAAGAAGCTGGAGGTGTCAAGTTAGACTTTATTCCTCCTTCCAATTTAGCACAAACTATGGGAATTGCATTGATGGGGGGGCTTCTATTGGTTGAAGCTTTGGAAGCAAACCAAAACCAATCTAATTTTGTCAGTGATTTTGGATAACTAACTATGGCTGTACTTTTAGGAATAACAAATGGTAGTACCCAAGATGTGCAACAGGTTTATAAAAGGGTTCAACACAGAGGAAAAGATGGACTCAAAACGGGTGCCTTACATCAGCATTTTATTGCTAGTGCAAAAAATGAGACCGATCTTACAATTCAACAAAGTAGTGGTCTCTTTCAAGACAAAAACTTAATTGTAGCAATAGCTGGAGCAATTACTAGCAAAGAAGAATATAGACCACTAAGCCCTGAGGATATTGCTGAACTTTATAGGAAACATGGACTAGATGAAATGTTGCATTTGATACAAGGGGCTTATGTACTGGCCATCCTTAACGAACAACAGTTACATTTGGTTCGAGATGCAACTGGGCAACGGACTATTTACTATCATCAAGGTGCAACACAGTTCTCTTTTTGTATTGAACCCAAAGGGATACATGCTTTGCCTTCCTTTTCTCCTGAGCTCAACATCAAAGCCATTTTTCAGTATTTCTCTTACAGCTTTATTCCCATGCACGAAACTATGCTAAAGGGGATAAAAGAACTTCCTGCTGGGTACTATCTGACGCACCACCTACGTTCTAAACAAACAACAACTAAGCGTTTCTTTCAACTAGAAACATTTGATAAACATCATCTAGAAGACTTAGATTATTGGGTAGATCGGGTTCGGCGTAATGTTCAGCAAGAAGTTGATGACAAGTTAAAAGGGCAAGAAGATGTGGGTGTATTTTTGTCTGGTGGATTGGATTCTAGTATCGTAGCTGCACAAGTAGCTCAGAGACATCACAAAAAAGTACATACCTTTTCCATCCATTTTGGAAAACAATATTTGAACGAACTGGCCTATGCCAAAATGCTTGCTGAGCGCTACAATACTGTACACCACGAAGTTGAAATAAGACCAAAAGATTTTATTCCTCATATCCGCAAAACAATTTGGCACTTGGATGATCCAATAGGGGATCCGATTACTATCCCCAATTTTGAATTGGCCAAATATGCCTCAAATTATGTTCCTGTTATCTTTAATGGAGAAGGATCAGATCCTTGTTTTGGCGGACCCAAAAATATTCCCATGCTCTTGGGGCATTGGTATGGAGGGGTTCAACGAACAAAGAATTTTAGAGAAAAAGCCTATCTGGCTTCTTATAAAAGAGGATATAAACACCTGCAACAATTATTGTCTCCTGAATTGTTAGCACAATTTGACGAAGAGGAACATCTAGAATCGATTCTTGTACCTTTTTTTGCAGAGCCCAAGTTGAATTTTTTAGATAAACTCATGAGTATCAACATTCGGCTAAAAGGTGCACATCTGATCTTACCAAAGGTGGAACGTATGTTAGGTGCAGCAGCTTTACCTGCAATTGCCCCATTTTTTACAGAGGAAATAGTTCGTACTAGTATGGAAATGCCCTCTAATTTTAAACTGCATAAAGGGATTGAGAAATATATTCTAAAAAAAGCTTTTAGTAGTGAGATTCCTCCTGATATTATCAATCGACCTAAGAGCGGAATGAGAGTTCCTGTAAGGTACTGGTTTCAAGGAGAAATGAGGCGTTATAAGCATAAAATATTAAATCCAAAAACGATTAAAAAAACAGGTATCTTTAATCCAGCAACGATTAAAGATTTACTAAAATATCGTCCGGAAAGGGGATTAGAACGACATGGGTTGCTGACCTGGATGGTCATGACATTTGAGATTTGGAGACAATTATTTATTGAAAAACAAGACATTTAATCATATATTATGAAAGTTGCTATTAATTTAGTTGGATGGGCTACACTAGGAAGTTTACTCTTGTATCTTAGCCTATCTTACCAAGAAAAGCCTGCATTTACCTCTTTGGAGGAAGGCCTAAAAACGCCTTCTGAGGTGATTGTTTTAGATTTGACTCGCCAAGATTTAAAGACATTACCGGAAGATATTGGAGCATTGAAAAACTTAAAAGAACTAAAATTAGGTTATAATTCTCTGACTTCTTTACCTGAGTCAATTTGCCAATTAGAGGCACTAGAAGTACTAAAAATTGGATACAACAAACTGGAAGAAATACCGGATTGTATTGGTAATTTAAAAAATCTTCGGGAACTCCGCATTGGATACAATAAACTGGAATCCTTACCTTCCTCCTTGGGGAACTTGTCTTCCTTGACTCGATTACATATTGGATATAATCCATTGAAAAAGCTTCCTGAAGGCTTGTCAAAACTCAATAATTTAGAGCATCTTGGATGTAATGGGACAAAAATTCCTTCTTCTGACTTGAAAGCATTTCAACGTTCTTCTGGGATTCAAGTTAAGTTTTGATGATTTAGTAGAGTTGTTTTCCAAGTAGATTGTTCTGCAAAAGATTAATAAAGAAGTTGTTTAAGAATTAGATTTAATGCAGTTAAGTAGATAGCCACAATTAATTTGTATTTAATTTAATCAGCCTTTTTGCGCTGCACTTCGTTAAAAAGCCTCGTGA
>JAKVCT010000223.1 GCA_022448995.1 Saprospiraceae bacterium | reverse complement strand
GACATAAAATGAAAAGGCATTATGAAAAAGTGAATTCAGCCAATACTAAAATATAAACTTATTTATTTTACATAGTAATAAGTAAGTGAATCTTTTATTAGCGCAGAGCTAAACCCCGAAGGGCTCAACGTAGTTAACCTTTGCGCTGTAGATGGATGTATTTTGTATCTATAGCAATAACCTTTAACTACTTTGAGCTCTGCTATTGCTCTGTTTTTGATTTTGCGTCGGTATAAAAAACATCAATGCATCATCGCTTAAAATCGGCTAAAAATAACTACAAGAATATTTGAACTGTTACTTAAAATCTTCATCGGTAATTCTAGTATTTAGCAAAAAAATAAAAAGTGATACACAATTCTTTTAGGAAACAACAGCTATAATGCTAACTTAGCCACAATTTGCTAAAAACAACTCATTCTGAACTCCTCTCATATAGAATGATGGTTCATTAATTTTCTAATTTCAACTTCGTTCAGTACTCTGTAATATAAATAATTGAATATTTTTACAGAATGTTGAGCACTTATACCGTATTGAGAATTAGATTTAGTGCTGCTAATTTTTAAACAACTTCAAGCCATATTATTCTTACTTAGCGAGAGAAAACTATCATTTGTCGAAAAAACTTTAGCAAATAAATCTTTTCATTTTTTTTTGTGTTCAGAAGAGAGAATAATTCAAACATTAACATGAAATCTAATATCCTTAAACTTTCTCTTTTTGCAACCGGATTATCGGGTATTGTAGCAGAATATATTTTGGCAACCTTAGCCACCTATTTTTTAGGAGATTCTATATTCCAATGGACTATGATTTTATCAATCATGCTTTTCTCCATGGGCTTAGGTAGTCGGATCTCCAAGTTTATTGACAAGAATCTCCTAGAGCGGTTTATTCTCATTGAATTTACCTTATCTGTTTTAGTTTCTTTCTGTGCACTTACTACCTATTTCTTAGCAGGGGCTACAGTTTATCATTATCTGATTATCTATGGTTTTAGTATCATTATAGGCTTACTTATTGGCTTAGAAATTCCAATAGTAATTCGTCTAAATGACCAATTTGAAGAGCTCAAAGTGAATGTTTCTGCTGTAATGGAAAAAGACTATTATGGTAGTTTATTGGGTGGTATTTTCTTTGTCTTTGTTGGATTACCTCAATTAGGACTTACTTATACACCTTTCGTACTAGGTGGAGTGAACCTAATTGTGGCATTTTTGCTCTTAATTTTCTTAGGGAAGCTCATTGATAAGCGCTTACTAAGGTTCATTCAACTCACAGGATTACTCGTAACTACTCTTATTACATTAGGGGTAATATTCGCTCAACCCATTGTTCAGTATGGAGAACAAAAACAATATAAAGATAAGGTTGTTTATACTGGTCAATCCAAGTACCAGCGATTGGTAATCACTCAGTACAAGGATAATTATTGGTTTTATATCAATACAAATCAACAACTTTCTACTGCAGATGAACACATGTATCACGAACCTATGACACACCCTGTTATGAAGCTGTCAGAATATCCTAGAAATGTACTAATCTTGGGCGGTGGTGACGGCTGTGTGGCACGAGAAGTTCTAAAATATCCGGAAGTTGAGCAAGTTAAATTGGTAGACCTAGATCCGATGGTTACAGATTTGGCTAAGAATAATGCCATTTTTACAGAGATGAATGATAGTGCTCTGTGGAATCCAAAGGTTGAAGTACTCAATACAGATGCTTATACCTACATGCAACAAACTAAAGAATATTATGATGTAATTATAGTAGATTTTCCAGATCCCAAAAGCGTAGAATTGGCAAGATTATATTCTTATGAATTTTACAAGTTGTGTTATCAACAACTGCGTCCTAATGGTCTGATTATTATACAATCAGGCAGCCCCTATTTTGCCACCAAAGCTTTCTTGTGTATAGGAAAAACGCTAAAGGCTGCTGGCTTTAATATGACCCAAATTCACAACCAAGTAATTACTTTGGGACAGTGGGGATGGACAATTGGAGCAAAAAATATCCCTGAAGATCAGCTAGTACCTCGCTTGAGGTCCTTACACTTTGACGATATTCCTACAGATTGGTTGAATCATGATGCTATGTATCATATCACCGCGTTTGGGAAACCTCTTTTGGAGGTAGATTCTTCTACTATTTCCATCAATAAGGTACACGAACCTGTCTTGGATGGTTATTATCGACAAGGCAACTGGGAATGGTACTAGATTTTTACATTTAAGTGAAAAATGAATAGTTAAAAGTTAATAATCTCAGATGTGGTCTACGTACTTAATTTAAGTATTAAAAACAGTTGGACTTTAGTGCTATGCCACCATATTATCACAATTGCAGTATAAGTAGATAGCCACATCAATAATTATCAGCTTCGCCGAGCTCTTTGGGGGTTCACTATTCACTTTTAATTTTTCATTTTCTAACAGATTAGTCATGAATATACTTATATTTTTAAGAGTGATGCTGGAGAGTATTTTACAAGCTTTTCAGCAACTACTAAGTAATAAACTTAGAACCTTTCTATCTCTACTGGGAATCACAATTGGAATATGGTGTATTATCATGGTTTTTGCTGCAGTAGGCTCTCTAGAAGCAAGTATCAAGTCTAGTATGCAAGAGCTAGGAAATGATGTTGTTTATGTAACTACCATGCCTTGGGGAGAAGATCCTAGAGAGGACTTTTGGAAATATATGCGTCGTCCTGATCCTAGCTACAAAGATTTTGAAGCAATCAAACGAAAAGTAAAAGCATCAGATAAAGCAAGTTATAATTTTAGAATAGGTCAAGTCAGCACCGATTACATCCAAACTAGTGCTTCAGGGGTAACCATGCTTGGAATCACTCCTGACTATAAGGATCTCTTTAGCTTAAAATTTCACCAAGGACGTTATTTTACAGCTTCTGAATTTTTCAGAGGAGCTAATCAAATTATTATTGGCTATGACGTAGCTCAGACTCTGTTCAAAAAAACTGAAAATCCGATTGGGAAATCTATCAAAGTTCGTGGGCAACGTTTGGTAGTTATTGGAGTCTTGGAAAAAGAAGGAAATGATTTACTCAATCCCATCAATTTTGATAATGTAGGATTTATTCCTTACAATACTGCTCGCAAATATGTTAATACTTCTTCTGGTCGTTCTAGAGGACGTGCGTCTATTTCTGTTCGAGTAGCTGAAAACTCATCCATGGCAGAGCTCAAAGACCAACTCACAACTACCTTACGGTCAGAACATCGTCTATCTCCTAAAGAAGAAAATAACTTTGAGTTAAATACACTTTCTATTCTCACAAACTTGTTTGATTCTATTTTTGGAGTCATCAACTTTGCAGGTGGTTTTATCGGACTCTTTGCTATCATTGTAGGAGTCTTTAGCGTGGCAAATATCATGTTTGTCTCAGTACGTGAACGTACACCTATTATTGGAATTAAAAAAGCATTAGGTGCAAAACGCTATGTTATTGTTACTGAGTTTTTGATTGAATCTGTTGTTCTCTGCCTAATTGGTGGAATTATAGGACTGCTTTTTGTCTATTTGGCAGCCATAGCTGCAACCAATATTTTTGAATACGAAATCTTTCTTTCCTTTGATAATATTATTGTTGGCTTAAGCATTTCTGTGGCTTCTGGCATTATTGCGGGAATTATCCCTGCATTTCGTGCTGCTGCAATGGAACCTGTAGAAGCTATACGATCGTAACATTTCAAAACCTAACTTTTTTTAATTCTTACACTCTACTGCAATGCTACTAAGATAAAGAATATCAAAAACAGCTCAATAATTAATAAAATTAGTTTTACAATAAGTTCTTCACTAAAAACTATCAATTCCAAATAAAAAATTGTATTTTAGTTATGAGGCTTTTCACAAATTAGATTGAAACACTCTAATTGCTTCGTGACAGTCACTATTTATATTGTTGTCAATCCCATCCATTCTAAGGTTTTTGTATATTGTTAACTAATTTTATCCATATTTGACAATACTAACCCCAAAAACTCTATAACATACAATTTCTTAAATCTCTACCATAGAGCTCGTCCAAAGTAAGGTCATTATATTTATTATATATAATATATCTTTTTCGTCAATAGCCGTGGCAGCAGCAAAGCTAAAAGAGCTTTCATATTACATTTTAGAATAAATTTAGTCAGATTCAATAAGCAGAACATAGCTGTAGCTGGCTAAAGCAAGGCTCTGTGAAGCAGAAGATGGCTTAAAATCGGCTAAAGATAACTGCGAGAACATTTGGACTGTTACTTAAATAAGCAATACGATATTATCTTAACTTTAAAGAAATAACACTTTTAGTTAAAGCTTTTCTTCTGATTTGCTTTATTTACTTCCTAAAAAAGAATTAAATATTAATTATCTTTGTCTAACACAAAATGATTGATGTAATTATAATCTCCTATTTTTTAATACCCTATATAAAACTATCAACTGAGCATACATAGATAAAGCATTGATAACCAAATCAGCAGATAGAATACAACTGGGCTTTTGATTAAAAAAGTTAAAAAATAAGACGTTAATATACTATATTACGATTATTATAAAACTTCTGCACATTTTATTGGATTTCTCAAATTAATCTAATTTAATATGTGGTGCAGGCATTCTTTTACAAAACTATCTTTTTTCTGGGACCAACTTAAACATTTTTTTTTTCATGAAAAAGACTTCTTTAATACTCTTACTTCTGTGTTGTACTCTGTGGAGTTATGGGCAGATAAGTACATTCCCTTACACGTACGATTTCGAAAACGAAACAAACAGTGGTAATCCAACTTGTGGTACACCCTATACCATGGTAGAAGCAGGTTGGCTCAATGAACCTGTCACCGATATGATTGATTGGTCTTGTGATGTTGGAACAACAGGTTCTGGTGGTACAGGACCTACAAATGACCATACTCTTGGAACTCCTGGAGGGCACTATATGTACATAGAAGCTACCAATCCATGTAATCCTAATAATGAAGCAATTCTGTATACACCTCAATTTAGCTTTGACAACGAACCCGCTCCTGCTTTGAGTTTCTGGTATCACATGTTTGGCGGAAATATGGGAGATCTTTCTGTGGACTATACCCTATATATTAACGGTACCCCTGCTGGAACTTGGTTATCCTTACCTATTAATTCTGCATCACCTGCAGGCACTATTCCCAATTCAATTACGGATAATGTCAATGCTTGGCAGTATGCTAGTATTGATTTAGCTGCTGAAGGAATTGATAACACTCTAAGTGCTACTGTAGGATTACCTGTTACTGTTCAGTTTCGTTTCAGAGGAGTAACCGGTCCTGGTTTCACCAGTGATATGGCAATTGATGACTTCGCTATATTTGATAACTCTTGTCCTGCACCTACAGGTTTAACCACTGCAAATGTAACAGGTACTTCTGTAGATGTAAGCTGGACAGGTACTGCAGCTCAGTACCAAGTAGAAGCTGTTCCTTCGGGAGGTACTCCTACAGGAACTGGTCCTTTTGCAACTCTTGTAGCAACCAACGCATATACAATCACTGGTCTAAACTCTAATACTGGTTATGATATTTATGTACGTGCTGTCTGTGGTGCAGATACTAGTATTTGGACTGGTCCAGAAGCTATTGCTACAGCCTGTGGTACGTTTACAGCGCCATACATAGAAAGCTTTGATTTAGCTAATACAACTCCTAACTGTTGGACGGATGATATCCCTGCTGGTGGAGAAGATTGGTTCTACACTGTAACGGGTCCTAATTATGGAGCTCAAGGGGTACAAGATCACACAGGAAATGGTGGTGTTTTTGCATGGATTGATGGTTCTACAAACAATCCAGCGAATAATCCTATTGGAGTTTCTGAATTATTAATTTCTCCAATTATAGATATAAGTGGTTTAACCAATCCTGCTTTACGCTTTTATGCTTTTAGCAATAATGTTGATAATCCAGGTGATAACAATACCTTGACAGTAAATGTAATTGATATAGGAAATGGTGGAGCCGTAACCAATATACTAACCAATCAAGCAGATTTAGGCCCTGACTGGTATGAATTTATTTTTGACCTCTCTACATTTGTTGGGCCTGTACAGGTAGAGTTTGGAGTCGAAACAAATGCAGTGACTGCTTTCTACAATGATATTTTGCTAGACGATATCGAGTTTTATGACGGTCCTTCTTGTTATGCTCCTTCAGCAATTAATGCTTCTAATATTACAGATGTATCCGCTGATTTATCTTGGTTGTCTTCTGCTTCTCAATGGTCTATTGAAATAGTACCTGCAGGTACAGCCACTACAGGTACCGGTATAATTATTGGCTCAAACCCATTCAATCTAACAGGATTAAGCCCCAATACAGCATATGATGTTTATATTGCTGGTATTTGTGCACCTGGTGATACCAGTGATTTTGCTGGACCTTATACCTTTATTACCGCTTGTGGAACATTTGCTGGAGATGATGCAAATACGCCAATCGTAGTAAATAGTACAAGTTATCTCTACAATGGAACAACTGCAAACTGTTTTACCAATCAATATGGTCAAAATTCTGCAGATGCTTGGTTTATGGTAGTCTTAGACGCTTGTGCTACAGACATAACAGCATCTTTGTGTAATTCTAGCTTCGATACTTATATCCATTTATTAGATGTGAATCAAAACTCTTTAACGTTTAATGATGATGGTTGTGGTGCACAATCTCAAATCCAAAGCTTCCCTGTAACTGGTGGAGATACAGTATTTGTAGTGGTAGAAGGTTTTGGTACAAGTGTAGGAGCATTTGAACTCGAAATTGATCAAAATGCACCCACGCCAGTTGCTGACTTCTTCTACAATAATACCATTTACTGCCAATCTGGTACAGATCCTTCTCCTGTTATTAATGCTTCTACTGGTGGAGTTTTCTCTGAAGCAACTACCAACATGACTGTTGATCCTACTACAGGTATCATTGATTTAGATGCTTCCGCAAGTGGTACTTATGTGGTAAAATATACAGTAACTCAAGGAGTATGTGTAGACGAAGATTCTATGATGGTTATTGTTGACCCTGCAGATGATGCCTCTTTTGCTTATGCTGGTACAAGTTTCTGTGCGGGTGATGCCAATAGTACTCCAATTATCACGGGCTTATCTAATGGCGTATTTAGTGAAACAAGTGGCAACTTAGCTCTAAATACATCTACAGGTGAAATTGATATTGTTAACTCTATGGCTGGTAACTATACAGTAACTTATACTACAGCAGGTTTATGTCCAAATACAGCAACCGTTGCCATTGATATCAGTAATCCTAGCTTTAATTATTCAGGTGATCCATACTGTACGGATAATACATCTCTAATGCCAATGCCAGATACAGTGGGTATGAATACAACAGCTGGTGGTACATTTAGTACTACAGGAGGTTTGGTATTGGATGGTGTAACAGGAATGATTAATGTAGCTACTTCTACACCTGGTACATACACCATTACTTATGCTGTAAATGGTTGTACGTTGACAGACGATGTTGTGATCGCAGAAAGAGATGATGCTTCTTTTGCTTATGCTCAGAGTATCTTCTGTTCTAATGATCTATTCCCGCTTCCAACAATTACAGGAACTCCTGGTGGAGCATTTTCTTCTCCTACCTCATTAACTGTCAATATTGGAAATGGTCAAATTGATCTACTGTCTGCACCTACTGGCATTTCTCATACGGTTATTTATGCAACTAATGGTGCTTGTCCAAGCTTTAGTTCTACTACTGTTTATGTAGAACCTGCAGATGATGCTTCTTTTGCTTATGATGCTTCTACCTACTGTATTGCAGACTCTTCATTACAAACGACTATTCCTAATATTACGGGATTAGCAGGAGGTACATTTAGTGCAACAGGTGGATTAAATCCTAACACCTCTACAGGTGAAATTGATTTATTGAATGCAACTGCTGGTGTATACGATATCTCCTATTCAACTAATGGGACTTGTCCTAATACTGTAACGGTTACATTGGATCTACAGGATTGTACAGCTAGTACTAGTAGCTTGACAGTGGAATCTATGGCTAATTACAGCTTATTCCCGAATCCAAACCGAGGTCAGTTTGTAGTAGTAAATGAAGGCGAATCGCAACAGACCAATATTGAGGTATTAGATCTCTTAGGTAGATCTATCTATACTCAAGAATTATTTATGGTAAATGGTGCAAGTCATCAGATCGATTTAGGTAATGACTTAGCTGCAGGTACTTATTTTGTTAGAATTTCTAATCAAAATAAATTTACTACCATTAAAGTAAGTATCACAGAGTAATGATAAGATAAGAGTATGAAGTTGTTTAAAACAGATAGTTAGATATTTGCAAACAACTTCTGTCTCTAAAATAGGCTGTTTCAGTATTAAATTAATTCACTGATAATTAATTATTTACAATACGAGTTAAAAAAGAAATTACCCCGCTTTTTGTACTTTATGGTCAAAAGCGGGGTAATTTCTTTTTTTGAATTCAGTGTTTTACCCGAAAAAAGGTCAGGTCAAGCCAAAAAATGGAGCTCAGTTTCTCTAA
>JAKVCT010000222.1 GCA_022448995.1 Saprospiraceae bacterium | reverse complement strand
TTTGCGCTGTACTTTGTTAAAAAGCCTCGTGATAGCGGTGCTATCCCTACGTTTTTCGCCTCGTTCAGCATCAAAAAATCTTGTAAATTATTATAAAATTAATTATGTCCACCTACTTACACTGCTGTAATTTGATATTTTTTGTACCGATGCAAAATCAAAAACATAGCTACAGTAGGATTCAGTGAAGTTAACCCTCCATCAAAGAACATCTAAAAACGTTTATTACAGACTACTAAATAGTCTGATCATAGCAATTTTACTTTGAATACAATTCTTTTTCTATCTATAGATCTTACCTAAAATACCCTCTATGGGATTTGTGACCAATATTATGATCAAGGAATGGATTTTTTCCACGAATAGGAATAATTAATATTTTTTTAAATACTTAAATGTCTGTCAAGCAATATATTTTGATTAAGGCTTGATTTGTGGCATATATAAGTCAAAAGCGCATAACTTGAATATGAAAATATTATAGGTGTAAATTGTATAAATGTTTCTTTTAAGTATTTTTTAAGTAGTGATAAAAAAATAAGATTAACAAAAAACATGGAATACTCTCAAAAAATAACAAGTCACAATCAAAGAGAATTCAACAAATTTAAACTTATACATATCTATTTTAATTTGCTACTGACACCTAGTATTTTCATCAACTAAACAAAAAATTTGAAAAACTCTAAAAAAATGTTACTATGCCTAATTTAAAATTTGAATACATTTGGTTAGATGGTTACAAGCCAGAGCAAAACTTACGATCTAAAACTAAAGTTTTAACCCTCGAAAATTATGATGAGCGACCAGAGAGTCTACCTTTGTGGTCATTTGATGGCAGTTCTACTATGCAAGCAGACGGTAATTCCTCAGACTGTCTACTAAAGCCAGTAAGAGTGGTACGAGACCCTCAACGCAAAAATGCTTATTTAGTCATGTGTGAAGTATTAAACCCAGATGGTACTCCACATGCAAGTAATCATAGGGCCCTTATTGAGGATGATCCTGAATTTTGGTTTGGTTTTGAACAAGAGTATGTTCTAATTGATGGTAAAATGCCAGTAGGATTTCCCAAGGATAAGTTACCACAACCACAGGGAAGATATTACTGTGGTGTAGGCTACAATCAAGTTGCTGCACGTAATTTAGTAGAAGAGCATTTAGACGCTTGTCTCGAAGCTGGACTTACAGTGACAGGTATTAATGCAGAAGTATTATTGGGTCAATGGGAATATCAATTATTAGGTAAAGGTGCAAAGAAAGCTGCAGACGATTTATGGTTGACTCGTTATCTGTTATTTAGAATTTCAGAAAAACATGAGCTCAAGGTAGAATTGCACCCTAAACCGCTCAAAGGGGATTGGAATGGGTCTGGTATGCACACAAATTTTTCCAATAAACTGATGCGAGAAAAAGGTGGAGAAGCTTATATGAAGAATATTTGTGAGTCATTCCGCGCAACACATAATGAACATATAGCCGTCTATGGTTCTAATAATGAGCAACGATTAACTGGACATCACGAAACTCAATCGATCGATCAGTTTAGTTATGGCGTGTCTGACAGAGGTGCTTCAATTCGCATACCTATCAGTGTTATTGGAAATGAATGGAAAGGATACTTGGAAGATCGTCGTCCTGCTTCTAATGCTTGTCCATATTTGGTTGCATCTAAAATAGTAGAAACTGTTAACGCTCAGCCCAGTGCTGCAAGGTCAATCTAATATATGGTAATGTTTTAATAGCTTTTTAGGACTCTAAGCTATTTTGATTATCAGATTATTAGAGAATAAATAATAGCTGTGATTGTTGATTACATAAGTAAGGAGAAAAAACGTATAATCATTAAATAAGTAACAGTCCAAATGTTTTCGTAGTTATCTTTAGCTGATTTTAAGCCAACTTTAAATTATTGTATTGAGCCTTTCAGGGTTTGCTTCGCATAGCCTAGCTGTAGTCCATTACAACTGTGTTCAGTTTATTAAAGTTAACCAAAATCATTTTACATCTATTCTACGATTACTTTTGTCCTCTTACATAAGATTTTACAAAATGAGGCGGAAACTTGAGAAGTATAGTAAGGATAAATATAGGTATAATAACATTATTGCTAGCTTTCCAACAATATTTTGTAAAAAAAGAACACAAGGATAAGTACGTTTAATATCGACTTATTTAGAAAAGTAATCTAAAAGGGGCTGTCTAAAAAGGCAGTTCCTTTTTTTATGCATTTTTCAAGTAGTTTTTTAGGCGATAAATTGCCTTTTATTCAATTTAACTATGTTAAAGAACCTACCATAATAAGTAGGGGGGCAACAAAGCTTGCCACAGTCGGCTTCACCTCCGAACCTAAGGGGTATTAGGCATAACCTTTACCTTGTTGGATTAAAAAAACATGAAGGGCTCTACGAAGTTAACCACGAAGTGCTCTGCGAAGAAAATCTCCCTACAAAAAGGCTGCTTGAATTATCCCATAACTAATTATGTCCACCTACTTACTTACTTATTACAATTAAATCTAATACTTAAACAACTTCATAAATTGGGTTGAATGAGAATTAAATCAAAATACTTTTTTGCATCGTTTACAAAACCAATGATGACAACCATCATAAAATTCATCAATCTCACTTTTAATCAACATAGCAATCACTACTATTTTTACTTCTCCATCTCTATCTAGTATATGTCTATTATTATAGACCTCATAACCTTTTCTAGATCTTTTTTTGTCATACTTTCTAGCCGATTGCTCTGTTCTTTTTTCCCTTCCAAAATTATAACTGACTATCATTGGTTCTATTGGTAAGACTTGTTTAGACCTTGAACAGTAAGGACAAACCCCATGATGAATATCTTCTGGACAAGGTATATATATTTCAATAGGTAAATCTACTTGAATTATCCTGTTTGTATCTACTGGTATATTGACGATTTGACGACTTATATACTCGGGAGTCTCCTTATTATCAAAGAATACACTATATGTGCCTAGTTCTAAGTGGTTAAAAGTATAAAAACCAGTAGTATCTGTATAAATACTACTGATTATATTATCCAATGAATCCAAAAGATCAACCCTTAAAGAATCAATAGGTTGTTTATCTTCTTTGGTACTAACAATCCCTTGAATAGAAGAGTATTGACTAAACAGTTCTATACTAGAAATGAATAACAGACTGAATATGAATAATATGGTTCTCATGTTTAATCATTGGTTTAATGGATTTTTCAAAATTTGATTTATCTACTTCTGCTGTTCTTCTCTTTTTATTGCTTGATCTTCCAATTTATCATATTTGTCTTCTTCATCCTCCAATTCCAGAACCATACAAGCATAAGCCAATTCAGAATAAAGATCAGACGAAGGTATTTTTACTAATTTTTCTGTCTCTTTGAGGAATGGATAAAGAATCTTGTAAGCATCTACTTCTTCTTGTTCTGTAATATCTCGTTCCAAATCCATTTCACTATCCACAATAGTTAAGACAACTTCCATATAAATATCCCCTTTTTCGCTATCATCTTTAGCTGATTTTCCATATTCTTCAGCAGCACGTACAGCATTCTTTACATAAGGAACCCACTCATTAACTAGATAGGCATGGATAGACTTAAGTTCATACATATGCTTCAGATAACGATCACCTAGATGCTTTTTCAGTATTCTTTCTATGAGTGCCCAATCAGGTTCTTGCTTATTATCTATGGCCGCGTCTAATTGATCCCCAATTTCAGACAGTGCCAGTTCCGCCAAATACATATCTACATCATTCTGACCAAGAACTTTTACATAAGTAGCCTCATTCTTTTCAAAGTGCTGAATAGCATATTCTTGCCCATTGCTAGCTAGTGCCAATAGGAGCGAAGCACCTTCTTCATCTTTCCAATCTTCACCATCCATAAAAGCTTGTAGCTTTTTCTCAAAATTCTGCGGATCGCTATCATAAGAAATAATCAAATCTTGAACTGGGGTAGTAGTTCCATTTTGGTAAGCTAAAGGAATTTCGGCAAGCTCAATAAACTCATCTACGGTATGATAACCTGTTTCTGTATGGATCACTTTCCCCGAAGCATCTGTAAAAACAAAGGCAGGGATTCCACTGATGTCATAGTTGTTACTAATATTGTGAGGATCTCTATCCACGTCAATTTGTATACAAACAAAGTTATTGTTGTACACTTCACCTACTTTGGAGCTTGGAAAAACATCCTTTTTCATTTCTCTACATGGCGCACACCAAGAGGCAGTAAATTCATAAAAAATGAGTTTGTTCTCTGCTTTTGCTTTAGCAATCAATTGTTTGTTGTAAGTGTTGAATTTGAGTTGTGCATAGATTTGGGGGAGTCCTATTGAAAATAGCACAATAAAAAGAATCCATTTTTTCATATTGTAATCATGGTTTAATCCTGTAAGCTAAGTAGGGGGTAATATAAATTTTATGAGTTAATTAGCTCAATATTTTATTGGTGCAGACCGTTAGCTTTGCGCCAATAAAAAATCTTCTTCATGATGGTGCATTGATGTTTTTATGACGACACATTAAAATACGCTGCTGCAATTTGATATTTTTTACACCGTCGCAAAATCAAAATCAGAGCTCCAGTGGAGCTCAATACAGTTCCTTCTTTAAAAGAATCAAAAGATACCTATGAGAACATTTGGTTGATTATCCACTTAAGGTACTTTGTTTAAGTAACCGTCCAAATGTTTTCGTAGTTATCTTTAGCCGATTTCTTACTTAAATAGTAACGGAAACATAAATAATTAATTGCACAAAAGAAATAGTATCAAAAATAAAGCGCCACTTTTCCCAAAGTAGCGCTTTCCCCAATAAATCTATTCTAATGAAAAATCTGATATTTTTTGATTCTCAGACAGCTAACCAATGTGTCAAATCCTTATTGATAAGCTGCTGGAAACTTAATATTTCTTGCTTATAAATTCTATTAATTAGATCTTGTTTTGTTTGAGCGGCTAGTGGTGCACGCTCCATATTTTTTTTGCGTAATGCTGTGACCATCCTTTGCATCCATTTGCTGTCTCTTGCATTGGCAACGATAGCAGGAGCAATTTTTTCGATCCCCCTTCTGATCACACTTTGTTGTCCGATGAGTTTATCAACAAATCTGTTCTTGATCTTGCCTGAAACATTGTATTGAACAGACATATCTAAATCAATATCGGGATCTACCTCTAAGAACTCAAAAATCTCTCTCATAAACGCCATAGGATCCTTACGTAAATCTTCATAGAGCATTACTTTGATTTGTTCTGCTGGAAAAATATCATAGTATTTTTTCATATGGCTATGATAAAAACCTTCTTGAACCAAATCGTTCTTTTGCCACCACAAATTTCCTTTTTCAAAACAGTCTTCAAATTGCTCTGTAGGCGCTCTGTTCTCACGAACTAAATGTAAATACCTAGAATACAAGCGTTCTGCAGGGTTTCTAAAAATTCCAATAATTTTCATTGTAGGAATCAGTGATTTGATTCGCTGTGGCACTTTGGGCATATATTGATACATGGTGGATGCCTCACCTAACATTTTTTCATGTGTTGCCTGCACAAATAAGTTCTTGTAAGCCTCTAAATCAGTTATTGCCCAGGGATAAAAGTTGAAACCATATGGATCATCTTTATCATAACCATTGATTTTTTGTTGACCTTCTAAGGCAAAAAAGTTAGGTTCCTTCACAGCGCTCATGAAGATGTCAGGATGTTGTTTGAGCGTATTGTAAACGGTAGTTGTACCACTTTTTCCTGCTCCGATAATCAAAAAGTTAGGTAATCTAGACATAGTCAATAGTGTTTTAGTCGCTTACTTAGAATGATGTGGTGTATGGATAAAATTCTTGTTAGCTCCTTTGAGTCCAAACATTACTTTTATGACTTGGAACAATGCTTTGGGTAAAGATAAAAGAGCATTGAGTGTACCAAGGTTATAAAAAGATCTTGGTATCGAAATCAAGTTAGCCAGTACGTTTGCTCCTAAGCCTAATGCCCAGAATAACCACAAGTCTGGTAATAAAATCAAGTTGATCAGTGTACCCAAAAATAAGAGTACAGGAATTAACAACCTAGGAGGTAAAATCATCTGATATGCTTTATTGAAAAAGTCCAGCTTGCCCTCTGTCAAGAGTGCCCATATGGCTCTGCCAAAGTATTTTTTGGCATAGTAGAACTGAGCTGCGATCCAACGCTTGCGCTGACTTCCGAAAACAGCCGCTTTGTCAACCTTTTCATCATATACAATAGCATCGTGTAGATAGTGTATAAAAAGCTTTCGCTCGATAAATTTTAGCTCTAGCTCTTTGTCAAATCCACCAATAGCATCTATTCCTAACATGATTTTTTTGAAAAAGTGATAATTGAAAGCCATTCCTGAACCCACTAATCTTGCTGATATTCCAATTTTTGCATGTCCTAAATTGTATATATTATTATTGATTGCTTCGCTTATAGCATCTAGCTTAGCAAAGTTTGAATCTGTATTTTTAGCAACTCTTCTACCTTGTATTACCTCATGTCCTTCGCCAAAAGCTTGATTCATTTTCAGTAGAAAATCTTTTTCCATTATATTGTCTGCATCCAAAACTAGAGCGATATCATAATCATCTTCAGGTAACTGATCCAAGGCATAATTAAGTGCTTTGGCTTTGGTGCTCTTATCAAAATTTACTTCTATGACCTTGATATCCAATTTCGATAAATTATCTAATGTTTTTTCTTGTAAAGAATCTGCAATGATAATGACTTCAAAATGATTGCATGGATAATTTTGTTTCAAGGCTTTTTGTGCCACATCTAGAATTACTGCGTCTTCCTTGTAAGCAGGAATAAGTACAGCAAAACGATGGAATTTTTTAGTTTCGATATCTTGTTTTTTGCTAGGAAGCTTAGCCATCAATGCAAAAAATAACATATATAAGGCTGCCAAGCCTAGATAACTGCCTAATATTATAGATACTAACATGATTATTTTGTTTTGTTTATGCTTTTTTTTCTCTATTCTTGTCTACTCAATTTCCTGTTTTTTAAGTGCCAAAACAGTCCTTTTAGGTAGGCTTTTAGTTGCTTTGGCTTAATAATATTGGCTGATAAATGTTTGGGTGTCGAGACACCTAAAATATAGATCCAACTCGCATAGCGTTTCCATCCAAAGTGATGTAGTCGAGCAAATAGAATCCGATTGCGTGTGAGATAATATGTTTTCAATGGACTCTGTTTGCCTGTGGAGACGGACTCCTTGTGCCAGATCACAGAGCTAGGTATATATTGTATTTTATAAGCTGCTTTTCGGATTCGCTGTGACCAGTCTAATTCTTCGTAGTACAAAAAATACTGGCTGTTCATTTTTCCTACTTTATCAATCACATCTCGTCTAGTCATCATTGCTGCTCCATGTCCATAAGCAGTATCCATTGCTTTATCAAAATTGCCATTATCTAATTGATTTCTACCAATGGGCTTTGCTTGTAAAGTAATTGGATGCATAAGTTTACAACCTGCATACTGAATCGTTTCTGGTTGATGATGATACTTTATTTTTGGACTAACTAAGCCCACCTTAGGATTCTTTTTTAGTACCTGAACCAACTCCATGATCGCATTAGCTGTTACCTCTGTATCAGGATTTAGAAAAAAGATAAATTTGCCTTTTGCTTGATCTATTCCCAAATTATTACCACCGGCAAATCCTAGGTTTGTAGTACTTTGAATGAATATAATTTGAGGAAAATCCCTCAATAAATCCTTTAAATGTTTGTCTTTAGAATTGTTGTCTACTACAATGATTTCTAGGTTTTTATAGCTAGATTTTTCTAGTGAAATCAAGAGTTGAGCAATCTCTCTGCTGGTGTCATAGTTTACTATAATGATAGAAACTAAATCCTCTGTATTGCGGTCTGTATCCTTTGCCATAATCTATGAGAGTTTAGATAAAAAGTTTGGCACAAATAACCAAAATAAGCCTCTGTAAAAGAATCGTGTATTGGAGATCGCTCTAGGAAATAACTGAAGCGCTTTGCGCTTGTGTTGTCTTGCCAATTGAGGAAAATAGACCTTGTCTAATTTCTGCTGAGCTTTTCCATACAGGGGATGATCTATATATGTTGCCAAAATCTTTTTCATTTCTTCATAAATCAATGCTGATTTGTGAATAGTATTGTATTGATGAATCCGATAATAACCCAGTACTTGAGACAACATGTGAATGGGATAACCAGCATGACTAATCTTTAACCACATGTAATAATCTTCAATCCGTAGTGACTCATCATATAATCCTACTTGCTCCAAAACGGACTTACGAATCATAGCATTTGTACTCACAAATGGAAAATTACGCAAGAAAACATCCTTGAACTCATAGGTTCTAAATGCACTAAAACCTTGTTGCTTATTGCTGAGTAGATCGCCTTTTGCATTTATCTTTAAGGCATTTCCAGAACAAACTGCTACCTCGGGGTTATTTTCCATATAAGCAACTTGTATCTCCAGTTTGTCCAATAACCAATAATCGTCAGATCCACAGATACAGATATATTTTCCACTGAGCTGGGGGATTACCTTATTAATATTTTTAGTAATACCCTGATTTTCGTAGTTCTGAATCAATCTGAACCGGTGTATATATGCTAGTTCCTTTAGCAGACTTGGACTTTC
>JAKVCT010000221.1 GCA_022448995.1 Saprospiraceae bacterium | reverse complement strand
TGTAACATTGACCGGTAGTGGATCAAACACTTACATTTGGGACAATAGTATTACAGATGGTCTTGCTTTTGCTCCGACAGCAAGCCAAACCTATTCCGTGACTGGTACGGATGCCAATGGTTGTACCTCTACCGATCAGATTACCATTAATGTTAATGCGAATCCTGTAGTTGTTGCCAATACGAGTCACACAAGTATCTGCCAAGGTGAGAATTTAACCTTATTTGGGTCGGGTGCGAGTACTTATACTTGGGATAATGCGGTAATTGATAATACTCCATTTGTAGCAACTGCAAGTCAAACCTATAATGTGACAGGAACGGACGCTAATGGCTGTTCTTCCACTGATCAAGTGAGCGTGACTGTAAATGCATTACCCAATGTTATTTTCACTGGTATAAATGCCAATTATTGTGAAAGTGATCCTCCAGTTATACCAACAGGTATCCCAGCAGGAGGAACATTCTCTGGAAATGGTATTTCTAATAACTTTTTCAGTCCAAGTGCGGCTGGTGCAGGCAGCCATACCATTACCTATACCTTCACTGACATGAATAATTGTACCGATACCGCACAATTCACAACTAATGTGGATGCATCACCTACAATCAATATTGCAACTACTGCAAATACTGTTTGTGTAAGTGGTCAAGTGACCTTGACCGCTTCGGGAAATGCGGATACTTATACTTGGGATAATAGTGTGACCAATGGAACAGCATTCACGCCTAGTAGTACACAATTGTACACCGTAACAGCGACCAATACAAGTTCATCTTGTACAGATACGGATACTATTACTATTGTGGTAACCAATAATATTGATGTAACTGCAAATGCAAGTGTAACTACGCTCTGTGTAGGTGAATCGGTGACCTTGACAGGTAGTGGTGCAGCAAATTACACTTGGAATAATGCGGTGACCGATGCTGTAGCCTTCTCGCCTACTAGCACGGCAACTTATGTAGTAACAGGAACTGCTCCTGGTGGATGTGTTGATGTCGATTCTGTGACGGTTGAGGTATTTAATTTACCGACGGTAACTGCAAATGCAAGTGCAACTACGCTCTGTGCAGGTGAATCGGTGACCTTGACAGGTAGTGGCGCAGTAAATTACACTTGGAATAATGCTGTGGATGATGGAATTGCATTTAATCCTACTAATACGGGCACATATACGGTGACTGGAACTGATGCAAATGGATGTTCAGCTACAGATCAAGTAACTATAACTGTAAATGCATTGCCTAATGTAATCGCTAATGCAAATTTAAATACAATTTGTGCAGGTGAATCTGTGATTTTGACAGGTGCAGGTGCAGACAGCTATGTTTGGGACAATGCTGTGGATGATGGAATTGCATTTAATCCTACTAATACGGGCACATATACGGTGACTGGAACCGATGCAAATGGTTGTTCAGCTACAGATCAAGTAACTATAACTGTAAATGCATTGCCTAATGTTATTTTCACTGGTTTAGATACCAATTATTGTGAAGGTGATCCAGTCACTTTGCTAATAGGTAGCCCAACTGGGGGAACATTCTCTGGAAATGGTATCCTTAATGATGTTTTTGATCCAAGTTTAGCTGGTACAGGTGGTCATACGATCACTTATACCTTCACAGATCTAAATAATTGTACGAACTCAAGTAGTCAAATTACTAATGTAGAAGCTGCTAGTGATTGTACAACAGGGCTAACTGATGTAGAAGAGGAAGTTTCTAATCTGATTATCTATCCTAATCCAAGTTTGCATACGGCAACCTTAGAACTAACAGGTGGAGCATTGATTCAGGAAGTTGAAATTTATTCTTCTATTGGTGAATTGATTTACAAAATTGGAGATGTTCAGCAAAATATCCAAGAGGTTCGTGTAGAAGATTTTCCTTCGGGATTATATCTAGTAGTCTTGAAAGATGATGCAGGACAGCATTATACTAAGCAATTGATTAAACGAGATTAATTCATTGTTTCATGAATATTGAAAAGGCGCAAAATCAAGTTGATTTTGTGCTTTTTTTTATACTAATAATTAGGGAGGGTCCCTTCACTGAGCCCTTCGGGGTTCATTTCAAGCACCGTATACTTTATTGCTGATACCCCATACAGTCCATTTTGATAGTCTGGTAGATTTTACTAAGTCTTTAGCAAAACTAAGTTCTCTACCTAAAAAAGAATACTTTTCAACGTAAGAAATCAACTTTCTAAACCACCACAAACAACTAATTATCATTTTTTTTTTTAAAGCCTAAAGCCAAAACAACGTAACAAAGAAAAAGGTGCAAAACCTAAATGATTTTACACCTTCCAAATTTGACTTTCTAGTATTCTAGAAACGAGTATGTCCTGGTGTTCCATTACCATCTTTACCCTTATCCTTATCCTTTTTATTCTTATCCTTTTTATCCTTCTTTCCTCCTCCTTTCTTACGCTTAAAGTAACCTTTGTACATCAATGGATCATAAGTAATACCTACATAAAACTGAGAACCAATATTAGGGCCACCATAAATCTGACGATATTCTTGGTTCAGTAGATTAGTTCCACCAATCTTGAATAAAGTCCCGATCTTCTTCATCTTATAAGTAATAGCAGCATCTAAAACATGGTAACTTTCAATCGTGTTCTGCCCAAAAGGTGATTGCCACAAATAACTATCAGACCAACGATATTTGATATTAAACCCTAATCCTTTCCATACATCTAAATTACTGAAGGAGAAATTAGCACGATGTTGCGGAGTATTGAATGAGGGTAAAAATTCAGGATTATTTTGTTCGGCAGTACTTGCATCAAATGTAGTAAAGGTGTAGTTAGCCCCAATATTGAACTTCTTAGGCAAAGAAATGTCCAGTCCGATACTTCCACCATAAGATATGATTTGATCATCAATATTGGTATATACACTGTACGCACGGAAAGTCTCCGGACTAAATGCTAAGACGCGGGTGACAAAATCATCATATATATTGTAATATCCATTCAGATCAAGATAGATACGTTTACCTATTAAAGCTTTGTATCCAAAATCAAAAGAAGTAATTTTTTCTTGTTCTAATCTAGAAATATTACTTGCGACTAAGACATTGGGATCATTAGTTAGAGAGAACGCACCAAAGGAGCTTAAAGTCACCAAACCGTTGACAATGTCAGCTCCATTGACTGTAGTTCCTGCAGAAGCTCCTGTTAACGGATTATCACTGAGGAGTGTATACGTGTAATTGTTAATATTATCCTCTACACCGCCCAGTAAAATAACCTGTCCTAAGTCTAAGGCAATATAAGTTTCTTGACTCGCAGGATTTCTAAAACCTGTCTGATAAGAAAAACGAATATTATGTTTGCGTTCTTTACCAAAGGAGACAACAGCTGAAGCTCTAGGAGTAACACGAAGCTTAAAGTTCTGATTCTTATCAACACGTGCAGAAGCACGCAAAGTCAAAATATCCTTGAACAGTGTTTTGGAAGCCTGTAGATAGGCTCCATATTCCATAATTCCAATTGGTTTATTAAACCCATCAGCACCATCATTAAACAAATGTCCTTCAGAAACCAGATTATAACGTCTAAAACTACCTCCCAGCTGAAAACTAACAATATCCCATATAGGTGTAAAGTCATAATTTCCTTCAGCATGTATAAAACTTGTTCTATCTACCAACTTGGATCCTCCAGTCAATAAATCAGGGTTAGCAAGTGTATTTGCACGCAAGGTTTGAAACAGGTCACTATTTCTACCAGGGATATCACTATCTGCATAGGCACGAGCCACAGTGTGATCTTGAGCATCCACTCCTGGCACCTGTCCTCGATAAGCTGCAGAATAATCTGCTGACCAATCCGCTGAAGATTTCAATCCTTCTTGGATATAAGCTCCTGTTCCTAATAAATAGGAGGAGTTCCCTGCATTTTCCATAGAATAGTAAGCTCTAAAAAAAGTAGCATTATTACGTAATTCTAGCTTGTGTACGTATTGTTGCAGATCTTTTAAAGGATAAATGGTTGTATGTCTAAGAACAGCATCAGTATGTAGAAATCTGAAATCATAAATCAACTCAACATTTTCAGAGATTCGATAATGTAATGCTGCATTAGCCTTAAAAAGTTGCTGATTATAATCAATAATATCACGTTCTGCAATCCCTGTCCGATTAATATTCATGGTAGTGTCCCCTAGAAAAACAGGAACTGCTACCTCATCCCCATAACGATGTACCGCTTGAAAATTAGGATCATCAGCACTCAAAATAGGAGCACCTGTTAAGATTACATCATTGGTAACATGATAACTTTCATCATTGGCAACCCAGTCATGTACGGCTAGTGCAGACCCTGTGATCTTAAAGGCAAATTTATCATTGAAGGCATGTGCATATCTAAATCCAACTTCGCCAAAAGGCTGAATTCCTCCAGCTCCCTGCATTGTGATTCCTCCTTTAATTTCTGCACTTAGCCCCTGATAATAGAATGGATTTTTGGTATTCATCAATAACATTCCATTGAAGGCATTGGCTCCATATAGAGCCGAGCCTGCGCCAGGTACTAATTCCATACTTAGTACATCTATATCTGAAGGTGCAGCAATCGTCCCTGAGGGATAATTCAAGCCTGGAGAATTCATTTCCACTCCATCTAATAATTGAATGAATCTAAAGTTTTGTACATCTGCAAATCCACGGGTATTGATAGAAGAGAAGGTTAAACTACTCGTATTCATTTGGACACCTTTCAAATTAGCTAATCCACTATATGCATCAAAAGAGCCTGAAGATCGGATCTCCTGTAGCCCTAATTTCTCAATAGTTACAGGAGCTTTCATAATACTCTCTTCTACTCTTGAAGCAGCTACAACGACCTCTTCACTTTTAATAATTTGTGGAGACATTTCCAAATTCACCTCCTGTCCTGAGGTAATAATATTGACCGTTCTAGACTCAAACCCTAACATGGAAAAATCCAAGTTGAATGGAGGCCGTTCGTTTGTAATAATCGAAAAGTACCCATCTAGGTCAGTTACTGTTCCTGTCACCTTATCCTCTACCATAATACTTACCCCCATCAAACCTTCTTTGCTCTCCTGATCCGTTATCGTTCCAGAAATGATGGTCTGACTCATAAGTTGATTGGTTCCGAAAAATAGACTGATGAATATCAGTGTAAGTTGCTTGAGATTAATCGTTTTCATTGGCAAAATGGTCTATTTTTGTAATTGATCGTTCGTTGATTTTTAGCTACACTGAGCACTGCGTGGTTCTTACTAATTGATAAGCAGAGTTTTACAGAGCTCATTTAGCTTAACTCATTATTTTAATTATCAATAAGTTACAAAACCCATGTTAGTAACAAAAAATAGTTAAAAAAAGAGGCTACTTATTCCGAGTGGAGCGACAAAATCGAGTACCTAATGAAGGATAACAGGACATGGAAGGATTGTGTACACAAAGCTATTCTATGATCAGCTCTATTATTCTACAGTAGGGATTACTCGTTAAGCTTTTATTAATGAAATTGTTTAGACATTATCTTCATAGCATGAGATTCATTGATTTTACTTCGTAGAGCCTTTCAGGGTTAACTGCGTTGAAGATGATTTTTAAACAACTTCAATATAATAAAAAGAAGGGAGTCTTTATAAGAAAAAAGAAACCGTGAGGTATTTTTCCTTTGAAGAGATTCCGATTCTAAATATTTTGTATAGTCATCTTGTTCTTCAAAGTTAGCATTATTTTATATATACTAGCTAAGTCCTTGGATACAATTCCCTACAATTTAATTTTTCCATATAGATATTACTTCTCCTAAAAGAACCTTTAATTTTCATTTTTTTCACCTATTAACTGATAATCCCTATTCAGAAAAGGTATAAAGAGAAGAAGTTCTACAAAAAGTGCTCGTATATTTCTTGAATAAACATAGAGTTTTTATTTTTGGAACTTTGTAATCATTCTAAGACTATTGATCTTTGTTAAATCTCAATAATTTAGCAAATTCTATAATCAACACAAGTTTGTAAAGCAACTTAAATTGTTAACCACCTCATTTACTAATTGAAGGGCTTAAAATATTTTAATAGTTTGTTTATTTTTGATTTTGAATCAAAGTGGTCAAACTAATGCTATATCACCAAATACCTACTGATTATACACATGAGTTTTCAGACCTTTTGTTTCAGGTAACTCTTAAAACTTTACAGACACTTAAATTGAGATAAAAATGCTACAACCATTTTATCATATTGGACGGTATATGATACTGATCAAGAGCATGTTTGCTCGTCCAGAAAAATTTTCCATGTATTGGAAAGAGACCCTACGCCAAATGACTGATATTGGAATTGGTTCATTAATCATTGTAGGTTTGGTATCATTGTTCATTGGTGCAGTAAGTGCGGTTCAGTTTGCTTACCAGTTAGGTTTCTCTACCGTTCCACGCTATTATATTGGATATATCGTTCGAGATTTGATGATCATTGAGCTTGCGCCAACCTTTACTTGTTTAGCATTAGCTGGAAAAGTAGGATCAAATATGGCAGCCGAGTTGGGAGGTATGCGTCAGAAAGAGCAGATTGATGCTCTAGAAGTAATGGGAGTAGATACAGCAGCTTACCTAATTGCACCTAAAATCTTTGCAGCCCTAGTAGTTATCCCAATGTTAGTAATCTTATCTGCCTTCTTGGGAATGGCAGGTGGTTATGTAGCTTGTGTTTATGGAGGATTAGTATCTGATGCTGAATTTATGCAAGGGCTTCGCGCCTTCTTTGTTCCATATAATGTATTCATGATGGTGGTTAAATCCTTTGTATTTGCCTTCGTGCTCACCACCATATCCTGTTATCAAGGCTATTATGTGCAGGGTGGTAGTATTGAGCTCGGAAAAGCGAGTACAAGTGCAGTAGTAATCAGTAATATCATGATTTTATTATCCGATTATATCATTGCCCTTCTATTGACTTAGCGTGTTATAATTTAATTATGAAGTTGTTAAAAAATCACCTGAATTTCTGCATTAAATCTAATTCTTAAACAACTTCTATGTTCTCACTTATCTAAACTAACAAATTGACTAATTATGATTCGCATTGAGCAAATAAGAAAACAATTCGGTGAACAAGAAGTCCTAAAAGGGATTACTACTGTTTTTGAGCAAGGAAAAACCAACCTAATCATCGGAAAAAGTGGTGCAGGAAAAACCGTTTTACTAAAAATATTAGTTGGGCTTTTGCAGCCAAGCTCGGGTACAGTTTGGTATGGAGACACCAACTTTACTCAGCTTACAGCCAAGCAAAAGAAGTCTATTCGTATTGAAATGGGTATGCTTTTTCAGGGCTCTGCCCTATTCGATTCTATGACTGTAGAAGAAAATGTACGTTTCCCTTTGGATATGTTTACAAACATGACTAGAGGTGAAAAGAAAAATCGGGTAAATGAGATTTTGGATCGAGTAGAATTATCGGGTAGTAATAAGAAATATCCATCTGAGGTGAGTGGAGGAATGCAGAAACGTGTAGGGATCGCTCGTGCAATTATCCTAGAACCTAAGTTCTTGTTTTGTGATGAGCCAAACTCAGGCTTGGATCCTACAACTTCTATTCGTATTGATGAACTCATTCAACGTTTGACCATAGAGAACCAAATGACTACAGTAATCAATACACATGATATGAACTCTGTGATGGAAATTGGTGACAAAATCAATTTATTATATTTTGGTGAATTAGCTTGGGTTGGAAACTGCAAGGAGGTAATGGGAAGTGATAATGAGATCCTACAAGACTTTATTTTTGCCTCACCATTCTTACAGCGTTTGAGAGATGCTGCTCAAACAGGAAAACGATTGAGCTAATTTATTACAAGACCTTCTAACTATTCTAAATGTCTTCATACATGTCTGCACCTGAAAAAACAGCATATACTTTACCAATTCTTCGAAATTATTCAGAGGAAGATAACGACTACAAAGATTTAGTGGTCAATATTCCTCTAGGTGATAATTTAGGTGCCTTCTTAGCTACAGTTTCTACAGAAGCTAATGGAAAAACAGCTATTAGTTATACACTCAAATCTCACTTAAAAGAACCGCAAATAGAAGAAAAAAAGCTGTTCATGGAAGCGCTCAGCAACTTAGAGCATACTCGAAGCCTCGTTAATGGGCTAGTTGATCCTGATACAGGCAACCATCTTATTAGTATTGAGAGTGAAATCGGTTTGGCGACTAGCCTATTGGTAGATTTTCCTTTTTTAGAATCAATGGCTAAAGAATTACAAACAGAGGTGTTATTGATCGGAATTATCAACTCTAATATGGTAGGGCTGACACATCCAAATAGTTCGTTCCTAAAGAAACTGAAGGAACTAGCTGTACAAACGGACTATGAAGATTCAATTTATATTCATCCAGCCTTGTATGAATGGAAAATTAAAACAACCAAGTTTAATTTGTTGAAAAAGTACTGATAAATCGGGAGATTCAGTATTAAATATATTTCTTCTCTCACCTTTTGCCATTGCTGCGAGAGCTTGTGCCAAGAGGTACAATGGCAGAGCAAAAAGAAAAGGTGACCAAAAGAGCTAGGACTCCCTTATTTTATAATTGGTCACTTGTTAATTCTCAGGAATTAACAAATAGCTCAATTCAAATTACTCCGTAATTTTCAAAGCTATGACCAATTTGGGAACATCAGACAAAG
>JAKVCT010000220.1 GCA_022448995.1 Saprospiraceae bacterium | reverse complement strand
TAGGCTCTAGGATAATCACTTGGATTAAAATCTTGTACCTCTTTGCAGTGTGGACAAAGTAAACGCAAAAGGCGTTGAGCAATTGCCATATTCAAGGTGTCTGCCAATAGATAACTAGGTACGCCCATATCTACCAAACGAGCAACAATCCCCCAAGCTGAATTGGTGTGAATTGTGGAGAAAACTAAGTGTCCTGTTAGGGAAGCACGAATAGCTGCTTCAGCCGTAGATTTATCTCGGATTTCTCCTACCATGATAATATTAGGATCTTGACGCAAAAAAGTACGGAGTGCTAGGGCAAAGTCAAATCCAATAGCTTCTTTCAATTGTACTTGATTAATGCCATCTAGTGTATATTCAATAGGATCTTCAATAGTTAGAATATTGGTCACTGTTTGATTCAGTAGATGCAGTGTAGCATATAGGGTTGTTGTTTTACCAGAACCTGTAGGGCCACTAATCAAGATGATTCCCTCTGGTTTCTTAATCTCCTCTAGATATGTCGCCAATCCTTCTTGGCTAAATCCTAGACTATTCAAATCCATTCGGGTAGCATCACTATTGAGCAAACGCATTACCACTTTCTCCCCATGCAATGTTGGTAAAACAGAAACACGGATATCAAACTTATCTTGTCCTTTTGCAAAGAAAATTCGTCCGTCTTGTGGTAAACGTTTCTCCGCAATATCTAAATTGGCTTTAATCTTAATTTTATTCACCAAACTAGGATAATCCTTTTTATCTAATACATAGCGTTCTACTAATAGTCCATCAATGCGCATACGTACTCGGCAAGTTTTTGCATAAACTTCTAAATGAATATCACTACTTCCAAGCTGTTTGGCTTCTTGAATTAGATCCACTAAGGAATCTTTTGAATTGCCTAATGTGGTACTTTGAGAGCTTCGTGTTTCTTTTCGATAATATTGGCTTATGTAAGGACTCAGTTCTTCTTGTGATAAATAGTGTAACTGTATTTGCATCCCCAAGAGTACTTCTAATTCTTCTTGTAGAGTTGGGAAACTAGCTTCTTTTTGGCTACTCACACAATCTAAAACACCTAATTTCGACTGAAATGGAATCAATTTGTAATGCCAAGCTTGTTGTGCACTAATGAGCTGTAAGATTGCTGTTTTTATTGATATTAATTGTTCCTTTAAGTTCTCCATAGAGTTTATTTAAAAATGGATAGTTTGGATGAGTTCCAAGTCATTGTACCGATCCCAACCTAAACCATATTCTAAGCTTAAAAAGAGCAACAAAGTTAAGGATAGTGCAGCAGCTAAAGGTATATTTGCCTGAGCTTTAACAAAAAAAACTTGTCTTATTAAGACTATACTTAAAATCAAGCTCAAGCTTAGAACAAAGAAAACAACAAAATAGAATGGACTAAAGAGTAAACTTAGTGGAATAAAAAATAAAATATCCCCCAAACCTAAATAGTCTTTACTAATATTTATCCACTGTCGATGTTTGATAGAAAAATAGATGCTGAGTAGAATGAGTTGGACTAGAATAAAACTGAGATTAAATCCGATCAGTAGTGGCTTTGGGTGTTCTAAGTAAATAATAAAACTTGATCCCAAAAGCATTAAAACTAAAGCCTCTAAACGAATTGTTCTAGTCATAAAATCATCTCTAATTATCCAAATCAGGCTTAACCCTAACAAGATATATCCTAGATAATTCATAACAGTTGTTTGTTTACGAAGTAGTTTTGATAGGAGTAAGTGAGAGGACAAAAGTAATGATAGGCTACTCGTCCAATAACTTCATAGCCTAATCGAGAACAACTTCCTTTAGGGAGCCTTGTTCTTGGCTAATCTCCCAAATATTTAGTGTTCCATCTTTGTCAAAATCTTCTGAAGCTTCAGCTCGTGCTACAAAACCATTTTTAGAAGCATTAGCAATAGAATAAATATAGAGTGCATCACCACCATCCCGCTTTAACTTGGGAGGCTCAAAACGCAACTCAGTTAAGTTATTGGCATATCTAAAATTACGTTGATAATACATCTCTTGTAAGGCATTGATATATTGTAGCTGACGTTGTGCTTCCAAGCTGTAGGCCTGAGCAAACAAACCTGTCAAGCGAGGCAAAGCCAAGAGGATTAAAATACCAATAATCACCAATACAACCATCAATTCGGTAAGGGTGAATGCAGCAAACTGTTTTTTTATCTGTACTTTTGACCTGACTTTTTTATTTAACATCTATAGTACGTTGATTTTTAATTATGAAAGCTTCACCTATTTGTGAAACATCCAAAATGGTTTTTATGACAATTGGAAAGTTGATATTTATATTTATCTGGAGTATATGGACTACTTATACCCCATTGTGTGCACAAAGAAAACTTGAAAAAAAGTACCCTCCAAAGACTAGAGAAATTATTCTCCAAGCGGCTGATACTTTGACAAAAGTACATATTTTTATTGAGAACCCTTCTATCAAGGTTAAAGAATCTAAGACTTACCATTGGTGTCATCACAATCAGATTTTTAAGAATGTTGGAGGTTGGTCTGGAAAGCTTTTACATGGGAAATTTGAGCAGTTTTATGGAGATGATGCTTTGTTCAGACAAGGACTTTTCAAAGAAGGTCTGAAAGAAGGTCTTTGGCAAACTTGGTATACCAACGGAGAATTACAGCTTGTTGAACGTTGGAAAAAAGGCATTTTGCAAGGTAGCTGTGAAAAGTATGACAAAAATGGACAATTAGTCGAGACTATACATTACCAAAATGGGAAATTGCATGGCAAAGTCCAGAAATATGTAGATGGTTTACCGAGTCAGCAGATTCTATACAGAAATGGAAAGGAGAAAGAGGAAAAAATTAAAGTTGATAAAGTGAAAACGCCAAAAGAACCTAAAAAAAAGAAAGATGAACCTGAGCAAAAAACAAAACCTAAAAAGGAGAAGAAAGGTAAAAATATTAACGAAGGATCGTAGCAGCTTGTCCTCGAAAATTTACATGAAGTGAATCTCTGAAAATTGCTTCTATTTGTACAGAACTTACCATATCACCGCTGCGAGCATTGGGATAATAACGATTATTAATTTTTAACAAAGCAACAGTATCTCCATTCATAACTTGCTGCCCTTGGTAAACAATTGTAGGAAAGTTAGGTAGGCGCGCTTTAGGACTTTTATCCTGAGGTGTTGCTTTGGATTGGGTGGAAGTAGGTTGATTGAAGCGTCCAGCATGATTATTCTTAGTGCCAGTATTATAGGGATTATTGTAAGAAAGTGAAGTATTTGGAGTTGAACGGGTTTGCTGATTTATCTGTTTGATACCTTTGCCAAAAAATGGATCTGCATAATCTAACAACAAAGCATAAGATTCTTGTTCTACTTGTTCTGTAGCATCTTCATACAAATTGTTGGGAATGCTTGGTGGCGTATAATCTTCTCCTTTGATAGCAATATAAATTTGATAAAAAATCATTCCCCAAATAGCTAAAACCAAAGGGACCAAAACGTACAATAGTTTCGGATTATTCTTTTTTTTCTTTGTCATAGTCTAGTTAATCTTGAATTCGCGCAAAGCAGTATAACTACTCAAAAAACCAGTATTGGAAACCGAACGCAATTGCCAATAGTAACTTCCTGCTCCTTTCCCTACTGTATCTGCTGCAGTAAATTGATAAACCCCGGAAGTACTAGACAATGAACGATAGGGCAAAGCTTCGTTTTCATAATAAATGTACAAACTATCTTCTATATTAGAGGTAGCACTTGTCCAATTCAAGCTCAAAGGAAACGCAGTTACTGTGCTACCATTTGCAGGTGAATTTTGTTCAGGATAAGCATCAATACTGAAACTTTGAGTAGTGGTATACTCACTGCTGTCTATGCTACCCAAAGCTTTAATTTTCCAATAATAAGTACCTGTGCCTACTTCACCGTTCATATAATAAAAATCATAAGGTATCAGTGCATTTAATTCAATAGTTTGGCTATTGAAGGACGGATCAGTTGCTACCACCAAGCGATAATTCAATGCGCTTGTCAAATCTGTCCATAGAAAAGCAACTGAATCCCAATCATAGCTTGCACCATTTATTGGTTGGATTGTATTGACCAATTGTTCCACTAGAGTAGTATCTTCTCGCACAGTCAGTTTATGGGTAGTTGGATCCGATTCTGTTGCATTGTTCAGGGCAATAACTCGCCATTCATAGACCTTAGGCGCCAAGGAAACAGTAAACATAGTTGTACTAATCGTAGTATCCAAGACATAGTCTTCAATATAATTAAAGTTTTCAGAAACAATTTGTAGACGATAGCTACTAGCATCATCTATTTCTTCCCAGATTAACTCCTGAGTCTGCACACCAGTTTCATAGTTATTAGGAGGCGATAAAAGGACTACTTCTTGTTTGCCCAAATCGGGCTCAAAAATCGCTGAACAGCTTATCAACATTAGACTATAAAGTCCTAAGACTAAGTATTTGTGCATAAATCAATTACTTGTTTGTAAATTTTGTAAATGAATTGTTGCTACCAATTCCCAAGCTCTAGTCTCTGCATTGCGCTGTTTTTCAAAATGGGTAGAAACCACTTTTCCGAAACGCCACTTTTTCTCTAAAGCATTTACTAGTTCCACGAGCGCAATATACTCACCTTTTGCCACAATCTTATTTTGGATTAGAGTATAATTTTGTTCTTGGAAACGACTAGCAGCAGCCATTTCTACAATACCTAAGCTTTTTTGTGCACAGAATTTACCTACTCGATCAAAGAGGTTTTCTTGACTGAAGGCAACTCGACTTCCACTGCCTAAGTCTGCTAAAAGTTTTTGATATTTCTGAGTTTCCTGCTGTATATTTTGGGCACTTGCCAAGCGGGCCTGGCTTTGCTCATACTGACTTTTTTGTGCCAGTGTATCCGCTATACTGAATTGGTAAGCCACTCCTAAAAAGAATAGGCTTCCAATGAGTAAAGCAATTACTTTTTTACGGTAAGTATCAAACATTTTTTTGGTAAAAATAGTTTTTTTGGATAAGAATAAGAACAAATGTCTGTCTCTCTTACTGATGTCATGGAGGACTGGGCTTAGATAACTTTGTAAAAGCATGATAGGTGCTCAGCTACAGGCCAAAAATTAAGGAACTATCATTTTCCTACAACAAAGATAATAATTTTGATTCTTTGATAAATCGTATGGAAAATATATTTACACGGAATTCAAAAAGAAATGTCTTGATGAAGACTGGTTTTGTTCTCATACCTATGTTGGATAACCTCTTGATAATTAATTATCCCTATGTTTAACTTCGCTGAGTCTTTCAGGGGTCAATAATATTCACTGATCTAACAGAGCATTTTTTGAAGGCAGAGCCGACTAGCGGTCGGCTTTGCTACCACTATTACAAGGCTTTTTAACAAAGAGTGGCGCAAATCTCGAAGCTATGGTTTTCGTTAGGCTCAGAAACTCGGCCTGGAGCTAAAAACTGTTGCAGTGTACTAAAATTGTTTATATATATAACTTATGGAAGGAACTTTCTAGCTTTTTATTGAGTTTCATAAATATTCTAGAGTTAGAAAGTCAAAATATTTTTTTACACTTAACAAAAAATTAAAGTTGAAAATATTGTTTTTCTATAAAAGACTCTATACATTTGTGCCCAAGATAAATCTCTACTAAAAAATAACTGATAATTTATTATGAAACAACCATTTTTGAAAAAACCAATTGACCAAACCTTAAAGAGCTTAATGAGGTTAGGTCATGCACCACCTACCAGAATGTCTATTTAAGAGGTAGATAAAAATAAAACTAATATCATTTAAGTATAATATCATTTTCAAATATAAAATTAAAAACAACAATGTTTTTAAAAAGCCTTTTATTGTCCTTAACAATGTGCTTGGTCGTCCAAATGACTTTTGCGCAAGGAAGCAGCGACATTTCTATCATAGATGGCAATGTTATTCTAAAGACCAATGATCTTACTGGTTACGGAAACTTATCTCCAGAAGATTTTTTGGAGATGGACTCTACAGCAATAGACAGTTTGTTTAGTAGTCGAAGTACCAATGTCACTGTTCATCTACATTTATCAGACACTACTTTTGTTCAAAATATATATTTAAAACTAGGTAGAACTAGTGGTGCTAGCGATATCAGTAACTTGAGCTTTGGATTAGACGGAAGCAATTTACCAAGCACTATAACTTTAAGTCGAGATGGTTTACGTGTTTACCTTGATTTAGGAGATGTATACAATATGTCTGTCTATTTCATGGAAGCTTGGCTTGAGGATGACACTGGAACGCTTTCAACCATATTCGTAAGATCTAATCCATAAAATTATGCACCAATATTCTATTTATATGTGTTTACTTGTTTTTCTTTTTGTAGGACAGGTAGACACAAATGCTCAATGCCTAGCTGCTTGGGAAAAAGCTAGTATTGAAAGTGCTTTGAGTACTGTGGCAGGAGGAATTAAACGTTCATTAGAGATAGGAGATGGACAATTAAATATCAAAGAGAAAGTACGCATTCATGAAACTGGGGAAATTAGTTTTAATATAACTAATTTTGGATCAGAGTCTAGTCTTACAGGAGAACAGGGCTATATCGAAGTTGGGGTAGAAATTGGCGAAGATCGTTATGAATATTATCTTGCCCCTAATAGACTTTTGATTGCTTCAAATAGAGGAAACCTATCTCTTATCAAATTAGATAAGTCTTTAACAACAAATGACGATATTGTGCTCAGGGTTGCAGCAGGAAGGGTATTAGAGCTAGTAATCAATGATGTGCTTATTGCTAGGATTGAATTTGCCAAGCAAAACGATGCTATGTTTTTTGCTGAATTACATGCAAATGATGCTGAGATAACATCTATTTTTCAAAATTATGCTTGCGAGCAAACAGCTTGTCAAGCAGCTCTAGAATTGATAAATAAAAGTAGTTCTGCTTTGAAGTTATTAGAAACAGGGGACGGGGTCAAAAGAGTTAAGAACACTGGAGATAATATAGTTAAAGTATCAGAAGTGATCAGAGAAGGATCTAATGGGATGCTTCAGTTTAGAATACAAAATTTTGGAAATCAGCCAGATGGGAGAAAAGGTAAGATTGAAGCTATTACTGAAGTTGGAGGTGAATTATACAAATACATCTTTAGTTCTGGAACAGGTATAGTAATTTTTGAAACAAGCACAGGTGAGGAGGAAATTTTAAAGATAGGTAGATTACTGGAAGCTGATCAATATGGTCCTGTAATACAATTAGAGAAAGAAGGAACAAATCTGACACTGAAGATAAACAATATTTTCATAATGACATATAGTGAAATATCTACGGATAAAGTAGAATTTAGCATGAAGATAACAGGTATAGAAGGTCAACTATCTTCTGCTCTTTTTGATTATGCCTGTGAGCAGCCAACTCCTAAATACACCGAGCTCAAGGAATATTTAGATGCTACTTATTATATAGTTTCTGATAAAAAAGTCTACTTCCAATATAGAGAGGAATACCAAAAAGGTACTTTAGATTATCAGGTCTATGACCGTAAAAGAACCTTGATTAATAATGGGTTAGTTTTGAGAAATGTAGATCTACCTAGTCAATTAGGACAGAAACGTTATGGTACCAATCGCTTTATTTTAGATTTAGCTGGAGCTAATCTAGCTAAGGGGAGATTTTATATTCTAGAAGTAGAGAGTGAAAAAGGAGAGATCTTAAAATTACGATTTAAAACATAGAGAATTTTTAAATGAAACTATTGAATATCATATTACCTGTGGTGTTGAGTTTAGGTTTAATTGTAGCCTATCATTTCACCCTAGCTCCCAAAGTAGCCAAAACTGCCTATGTTGATATTAATCATCTATACAGTGAGTTCCAGATGGCAAAAGAGCTTGATATAAAGTTAAAAACAGTACAAAATCAACGAAAATTAGTTTTGGATAGTCTAGGAATGACTCTAGATAATGTTGTTCGTTCAAAAGGGGAATCTTGGGAAGCGAATGCTCAATTATTACAAAGAGAATATAGCCTAAAACAGCAACAGTTTTCTGAAGATGATGCACGTTTATCAAAACAGTATTATAACCAAGTAGCTACTCAATTGAATCAATATGTGCAAGACTTTAGCAAGAGCAAAGGTTATGAATATATATTTGGTTCAGCCAATGGATCTTTGATGGCGGCTAATCCTTCCAAGGATATAACTAAGGAGGTCTTGGTTTATATAAATGAGCGTTATGGTGGGAAGTAGCAAATGTATAATTATTCTGTTATTGTTTTGTTCTTTAGTTGCTTGTGATAAAAAAACTGCTTATTTAAAACCTGTAAAATTGATACAATGGGTTGAAAATAAGTCAAATGGGCTGAAGGTGAAAAAAGAAATTGGTCAATTAGAAATAAGAGCACAATACAAACCGATCCATTACATCATAGCCAAAGAAGCACGCAAAGTTGAATTGGCAAGTAATTATGTAAAGGAACAAGAGCATGAATTAGGCAATCAAACTGTTTATTGTGATCTGAGATTAACCAATAACAGTGGGCAAGGATCTCCTTTAACCTTAGGAGGACAAATGAACTATTCAAGTCGGTTAGAATATCTGACTTTTGGAATGCAACAGGACTTAAAGTTGGTAGAAGGACAGGATACCTTAAGCTGTACCCTATATCAGTTTGTGAGAAATAACGAATTAGCTCCTTATGTGGATGTGGTTTTAGGATTTGAA
>JAKVCT010000022.1 GCA_022448995.1 Saprospiraceae bacterium | reverse complement strand
ACATAAATATAGTTGGAACGCTCTTGTTTGTACATAATTTGACTGGTATCAAAGAAGCTTTCCTTCTCTATCTTCAGTCGCTTCTCTCCCTCCTTGTACTCATAAGTTAGCTGATGGATATATAATACACTATCTAAACGTGCTTCGTCTAGCTGTGCCTGTGCCATTATCCCCAGAATCATGCAAAGAACAAATGTAGCAATAAATTTATCGTTCAAAATACTCAAATACAAATTCTTCTCTTGAGATAATTTTTCCGTTTTTCAAGATCGTTTTCTTTTTTATATTTCCATACTTCTCATATTCAAGCTGCTCCTCATTTTTCAAGTCCTTCAGCTTATCTACCTCAATGGTTCTGGTACAGTTGCCATACTCATCATATTCGTACTGAAAAACATGAACTACCTTTCCATTCACACTCTGAGACGTAATCACAATATTTCCATAAGCATCATACTCTGAATTTGTCACCCAGATATCTCCCTTATTTTTCTTCTTTTTAGGCGCATTAGGACCTGCATCAGTATCTTCTGTATCAGGCAAAGCTGTTACCTTACGTTTATTTTTTCGGGTAGTACGAATGATTACACTATCTCTATATTCATTGATAAACTCACTATCTAATTTACCATTCAAATACTTCTTCCACTGGATTACAAAGTTATTATTAAAAATACGAACATCTTTTCGATAAACACTACCATTCACTTTCTCCACACTTACAGACTTTACTAAGTCTCCATTAGAATTACGAGAATAGTTTACCTTAATTTCTTTTTTGGGCTTATTCTTGAGATCTATCCAAGATTCAGCCCTAATCACCTCATTTTCCTTATTGTAAAACCAAGTTTTATTTCTAGTCGTATTACCGTCTCCATCAAAATACTGTTCTGTGCTCTTATTACCATTATCATCATATTCTAACTTATAGCTTACATTTGTTCTAGTTTGTTGACCATTGGTATACTGCACATCTTCAACCTTTGTTTTATTTCCCTTACTATCCCAGATAATTTTCTTTTCTGCCTCTAAGATATTATCCCCATTGTATTCTAAAGTATTCAGATGCCGTCCATAACTATCATAGCTATGGATTTTTTTGCGATCACTCTGCAATTTTCCATCTTGTCTCAGATAGAAGTATTCTTGTCTAGTTACATTTCCATAACGATTAAAAGTCTGCTCAATACGCAAGTTAATTGCTAAATCTCCATCATCATTAGGGGCATACTTTTCCTGCTGAATAGATTTTATAATAGGTTTTTGAGCATAGAGGCTAGTAGTCAATAAACTAAACGTAAATAAAAATAAAGCGTAAACTGTATGATTTAAGCTCATATGTTTGTCCATTTTTTTGGAGAAAAAAGACTCTATATTTATAAGATTAGATCATGTGCTAACCTATTTGTTAAAGAGTCCATAAATTATTTAAATAGTAAATATATGTTTAAACTACCTTATCATCACTGTTTTTGACTCATGATTTTCTAAGAAAAAGTCTTTTTTCTCTTCCCAATCACATAGAACTAAAAGTCGTGGATGACTAACTACTACTAATAAACAAGAAAAAAAGAACTTCCCATAAATTTTTTGATTCATTTTTGATGAATAAGTAACAACTTTAGCATTTTTGGATAAAAAGAATAAGACTGTAGACTATAGTAGAGATATTCTGTAAAGTATTTACTTCTTTATGTTAGAGAGTACCGAACTTACATTAATATACTCATATTATGATAAACACCTATGGATCTTGATTAGGATATGGACAGTAAATAGATAAATCAGTTTTTTGAAGTTAGGACAATATAAGCTTTGTGGTGGAGCTACTAGAATGGAGAAAGAGCAGCGATACTTGATTCACGAACTATTAATAAAAAGAAGCCCCTAATACTTTCCCAAGAATTAGAGGCGAAAATTAAAATCCCCAAAATTATAAATCATTTATAGTAATCATTTGAAAAAACCGCAAGTCTATAAGCCGAATTCTGTCCTTGACACATAAGATCAAGGCTCTATCATTTATCTAGGCTAGGAGTCACCTCACTAGCTCTATCTGCCTACCCTCCAGCATCGGGCGAGCAACCCTCTAGCGCTGGTATACATGACATTTCAACCCATAAGGTTTATCCCCACAAGATATTGCTATCCTGCAGCGTGCGCTCTTACCACACGTTTTCACCCTTACCCGAAGGCGGTAATTTTCTGCGACACTAGCTATCTTTCTGACGAAAGTCCACTCGTTAAGTGGTATGGTGCTCTGCGTTGTTCAGACTTTCCTCTTAGATAGAATAATCTAGTGATCATTCTAACCAAGCGATAGAGCAACTTACGGTTTAGCTTATTAAGCACTAAGGTAAGTAAGTAGATAGCCACAATTATTTTGTATTTAAAACCACGAAGTGTTCAACACAGTTAAAATATTCTATGAGACTATTCACTTATCTATGTTACAGAGTAATTAGTGCTGTATATAATACAGGTATTAAATAATAATAGTCCGTGACTTTTTATCCTTTTTTATAAACCCCGAAGGACTCAACGCAGTTAATCACGAAGTGCTCAGCAAAGCTAAACCTTCTCGGACTATAGAAATAAGGTTAATACTATCTATAAAATTAATCAACTATTTTGTCCCTAACTTTATTGAAAATCCCTAGATCAGCTTTACGCTTTACCTTCATACCGCTTCGGGGCTATGTCTATGGTTAGTTGCGTTGAGCCTTGCAAGGTTGGTTCATTAGGTTACAAAATATTCTGTATTTATCCCCAACTTTAATTTCGTTAATTGCTTAATTGAATCTTTTTACAACTTTATTTAACAGACTTTAAGAACTGCTATATTAGGATAATCTTGAAAAGATTTGGAGACAAAACTAACTAGTAATCAGCCTTGCTTTCCCCTCCTAGTTATCAGAAAGAAAACAGGAAAATCTGTAAAAAGACTCACTTGCAAATTTGTTAAGACGTATATTAAAACATACTTGGGCGGCAAATATAAAAATACTTTAAGATAATAATGCTTATTATGAGTAGTTTTATGTATAAAATTCCTGCTTGTATAACGATTCTTCCCTAAAGAATCTACTCTTTTAGCTCCAACATCTAGCAATTTGGACTCCATACAATGCTATTTATATCCATAGAAAAAGTATTATCCTCCCTTTCTCTCCCCAATATTGTCAAAGTTCTTGTTTCTTCCAAACTCAGAGGAATCCTCTAAGAAGTTCCCAAAGTACTGTACTGTATGGAACACAGAACATTTTATCTATCTCTTTAATTAGGAGCTTTTGCTTCGCAAAGTACTTCCTAGTTCAGCATCAAGTAACTTGATTAATAGCTGCCCCCCTCACTATCAATAGTTTGAACTTAAATAAACCAAAACAATTACACCTAAATGATTTTTTATCCTCAAAATATTTGTGTATATCAAAATCAAGTTATATATTTGTCATCCCAAGCAGAAATAGCTCAGCTGGTAGAGCATAACCTTGCCAAGGTTAGGGTCGCGAGTTCGAATCTCGTTTTCTGCTCAAAATTACATATATTGCCATAAGTCTTGTAAGATACAAGGTTTATGGCTTTTTTTATATCCCTAAACTACATGTTCTGTAATAAATATTTTTTAATCTCATTTTTTGTGAAGGTGTACTAATACGAAATTCATTTAAAAAACTAAAAATTTTACATTACAGCATATTTAAGTACTCGTCCACAGCAATTCATTTGAGAAGAAATTATAACTAATTGAGCTGTGGATTCATATCATATTTATAACTAAAACTTCACCCTATGGCAACCAACGAATACATTCCGTCAGATATACCTAAGCAACCAATTCAAAAGAAACCTAAATATAGCTTACTCAACTATACCTTAGCCTTTTTAGCCTGTGCAGGAATGGCTTTATTAATTGGTTATTTGCAAAAAACAGATATACTCACCAAAGGAAATATTGCAGTATTACTTATGAGTCCTATCCTAGTAGGGATTACCCTAGCTGCCTGCAATTATAAACACTTGAACTGGTTAGCTTTTCTCGGTGTTCCTCTATTATTCACCGTAGCTATTGCCTTACCGATTATAGGCATTGTATTTATTTCACAAACTTTTGAATTAGATATGGGTGATTCAATCTTAGGTGATGGACTCCTACTAGTTGTCTTGCCGTTTATTGGAGGTTCTACCTTGTATAGAGGCTATGCGCAGCTAGCAGGAAGAGCTTCAATACTAATGTACTTGCTACAAGTACTACTATCCATAACTTGTTTCTTTATAATGAGTAATAATTCTATGAATATATCAATAGATTTATTGCAATGTTTATTCTTCGGAGGTAGTGCAGCAATCTTGAGTACCTTGCATTTTGAAAAACTCAAATAATGTAACCAAAAAAGTTACTAAAACTATTTTTTGAAAATAATTTGCGTATTAAAAAATATTAACTTATCTTTGTTCACAGAAACACTAACCACATATAAAGCGAGTAAATATGCCAAATTTTGATCTAAAAACAATGGACTTAACCAAAGTCTTGGTACATGACATTGAGACCGTTTCCAGCCATGGTAAATACACTGATCTAAGTCCTGCAATGCAGAAATTATGGAACATTAAGTCCGAACAGATTCAGAGAAGAACTCCAGAAGAAGATCGCTTATCACCAGAAGATTCATACGAAGAATTTGGTGGCATTTATGCAGAATTTGGTAAGATTTGTTGCATCTCAGTAGGTGCATTTGTAAAAGACAAGGAAACAGGACAGTTAAAACTACATGTCAAGTCTTATTATGATCACGATGAACACTTGTTATTGACACAGTTTGCTGAACTGATAGAGAAAAGATACAATAATCCCGAGCGTGATTTTATTTGTGGACACAATATCAAGGAATTTGATATCCCTTTTATTTGCCGTCGAATGATTGTGAATAAAATACCGCTCCCTAATTGTATTAATTTACCAGGTAAAAAACCTTGGGAGACCCAGAATCTATTGGACACCCTAACACTTTGGAAATTTGGAGATTATAAGTCTTACACTTCTCTTAAACTCTTATGTGGTTTGTTTGGTATTCCCACACCCAAAGACGACATTGATGGTAGTGAAGTAGGAAAAACCTACTGGAAGGAAGATGATTTGGATAGAATTGAGATCTACTGTAAAAAAGATGTAGTCGCAACCGCTCAAGTGTTGGTTCGTATGGCATTACGCCCATTACTTACAGAAGATCAGATTGTAATTCATGGTAATCAGACTAGTCGAAAAGAAGACAAGACTCAAGAACAGGAAGAAAAAGAATTAAAAGAAACTCAAGAATAACTCTCTTGTTAAAAACCGAATAAAGATTAAGCATAGCAAGACTAACGGTTTTTGACATCGCTGTTGGGAAACAACATTTTTTTAGCTGCTGGCTAGAGTGTAAATTTACGCTCTAGCCAGCAGCTAAAACTCTCTTTCTCTTAACGAATCAACATAAACTCTCCACGCACTACTACAGGTTCCGTCATATCAGGTAACTGATACTCTAACACATAGATATACACATCTCTAGCCTGTGATTGACCATTAAAAGAACCATCCCAACCTCCACCAATCAATTCTGCGCTATCATAAACCTTATTTCCAAAACGATTAAAGATCGTAAACTGATTGATATAAGCCGGATTCAGATTCACTGGACGATATAAATCATTCTGATTATCACTATTAGGAGTAAATCCTGTTGGCATTCCCAAATACTCCTCTACCGTTAACTCCAAGGTAGCCTCTGTATTACATCCATCCGCAGAGATGGCTGTCACTGTAATTGTATAAGCAATCGCTTCACTTGGTGTAATTACTGTAGTTGCCCCATCACTAGGATTGAAAGCCAAGGTTGTTGCTCCTGACCATGTATAAGTGACACCTTGACCAGACTCATCTGTTCCCACACTAGCCTCTACCGTATTGCCCAAACTAATTCCTGCAGTATTCGTATTGGTTGTTGTAAAAACAGGTGTAAGCGTAGGCACTAAGGGAGCTACGACTTGGGCACTTGCAACTGAAGTACAAGCATTGGCATCTGAAACAGTCACTACATAAGTTGCCTCTGCGAGATTGCTAAGTCCCGCAGTACTTGCACCATTAGACCAAGCATAAGTAAATGGAGCAGTTCCTCCACTCAAAGCAGTGGCTAAGGCTCCAGTTGGACTACCATCACAAGCTATAGTTTCTGTTAGCAGATCGATATTAACCACTAAAGCTTCAGGATCTACAAGTGTAAAAGCTGTAGTATCTACACAACCATTGATATCCGTTACAGTCAAGGTATATGTTCCTGCAACTAGATCTTGATTATCTGCTGTTGTACTTCCATCACTCCATAAGTAAGTATAATTGGGACTTCCACCACTTGCTGTTGTCAAGATGATACCATTAGTATCTCCCGCACAAGTTGGATTTATTGCACTCGTTACCGAAGCAATTACATATAAACCATCATTTACAATAGTATCATAAGAAATCATACACATATTTGCATCTGTGATAGTTACACCATAATTACCCGGAGCTAAGTTAATGGCATCTTCCGTACTCTGACCATCAGACCAAGCATAAGTAAATGGGGCAGTTCCTCCCACTGTGGTGATATCAATAGAACCATCCGACAAACCACCACAACTTACATTCTGCAAAGCGGTTAAATTCACATCTACACTACTACTATCCGTAATGACAAAAGGCCCTAGGATAGCATCACAACCACCACCATCAGAAACAGTTACAGTGTAAGTTCCTATGCCGATACCTTGTAGATCTTCGGTAGTGTCTCCATTTGACCATAAATAAGAATAAGCCGTTCCACTGCCGCCTCCTACTGTTGAACTAGAATTATAAACATTTAAGGTAGGTGTAGTCACAACCCAAGCCCCTGTTAAGTCAGGATCTCTAGCAATCCCTTCTCCATTGGCAGGAGCCAAAGGAATTACATCCAAAGCACTCACATTTGGAATTGTGATTGTAGCTGGACAACCCGCTAGTGCTATAGTATTGATTTGACCACTATTTGCTGCTGAACCACCAGGTGCGGTATTATTAGCATTCTGATTTACACCATATTGCACACCTTCCAAAAAAGCACCTGTATCATCATGTAAGGTTAAATATTCACCTACATTTGACATAATTAATAAACCGTCTCCCAAGGGTATATTTACATCTGTAAAACAGTTACAATTTTCTGCATCTAAATCAAAAGTTCCTGCACCCCAAACTGCATCATTACCAATTGAGAATAAACCATCCGCAGGAATAGTTGTACCTGCTGGCATCGTGATCGTAAAATCTCCATCAGTCAGTACATAACAACTAATATCCATTCCGGCAGGACCAATCAATTCTATATATTCCTCAGTATCGGGATTCGCTCCATCATTCCCACCTGAAGGATTCACGTAAATTTCATTGATTGCTAGACTAGCAAATGAAGATGAAGTATCTCCAGTTAGGTATATTCCTGTGCCTGTAGTATCTCCACACAAAGCACTGACAACACTATCCAGAGTTACATTGATTGGAGAAGCCTGCGCTACAACAAAGGTGGTGCTTGCTGTACATAAATTAAAGTCTAAAACGGTTAGATCATAGGTACCTGCAGCTAGATTCTCTAAATCATCTGTATTTTGACCACTAGACCAAATATAGGTATATGGAGCGATTCCACCTGTTACACTAGTATAGATAGCTCCATCGTTCACATTGCATCCTGCATGAAATAAACTATCTGTCAGAACATTTAGTGGAGTAGGTTCTGTGATAATTACCGCAGTTGTTGCAGTACAAGCATTGATATCTGTGACTGTAACGGTGTAAGTACCTGCAATAACGTTACTCAAATCTTCTTGGATAGATCCATTGGACCATAGATAACTGTAAGGACTTTGCCCATTGGAAGCAGTAACAAAAGCAGCCCCATCTATTCCACCGCCACAAAGTGGCGACTGTATACTATCAGTTACTAAACTTACAGCACTAGATCCACCAACTGTATAAGGTCCCCCCACAACAGTTGCGCCTGTATTGTCTGTGATTGTTACGGTGTAACTACCTGCAGGTACAGCTACTAGATCTTCTTGGGTTGAGCCATTAGACCAAGAATAAGTAAAAGTTCCACTACCTGTGCCTGCAAAATTACAAGCGCCCAGTGTTGGTGTTGAGGCAACAAAAGCACCTGTACCATCTGGGTTTCTAGCAATAACTTCTCCATCAGCAGGTAACACGGCAGTTGTCTGAAAAGAAGTAGCATTAGGGATAGCAATGCTTGTTGGACAAGCTGCTAAACCCGCTGTAGCAATGATTCCACCTGAAGCAACACCTCCATTAGGTGGGGTATTAGCTGTAGAAGGATTTCCATAGATAATTCCATCAATCAAGTTTCCAAAATCATCATACAAGGATAAATATTCTCCCCCATTGGTCATGATTAACAACCCACTTCCCGTGACTCCATCTGTAAAACAGTTACAATTTTCTGCATCTAAATCAAAGGTTCCTGCTCCCCAAACAGCATCATTACCTATAGTAAAAAAGCCATCTGCTGGAATTACTGTTCCTGAAGGAAAGGTCAATGTCCAGTCACCATCGGTCAAGACATAACAACTAATATCTGTTCCTGCTGGCGCTAATAACTCAATAAACTCTTCTGCATTTGGGTTTGCTCCATCATTGGAACCAGAAGGGTTGACATAAATCTCATTAATTACTACACTTGCTGAGCTACAACCACTGTTATTTGTAGAGATATATACTCCACTTGTAGTACTCACTCCACAGGTCACCCCTATAATACTGTCTAAGGTAACTCCTGGATTTTGTCCTTGTGCAGATAAAATAGAAAATGTGGTAATCAGTAGACTAAGGTATTTAATCATATTAATATAAATTCTTTCTTGCATACACTTATTTAAATAGAGACGTTTGATAAACAAATATTCAAGCCCAAAAGGCGCACAAAGATAGGAATCCTACTTGGAAAAAGGAAGGAGTTAACAAAAAGCTAATGAAGCTACCATTCTTTCAGAGCTTTATAGTAATACTAATCCATAGTTAAAAGTAGAATTAAGATTGAAATAAGTAGATAGCCACAATTAATTTGTATTTAACCCCGAAGGGCTCTACGAAGTAAATTCAAGCAGCCTTTTTGTAAGGAGATTTGCTTCGCAGAGCACCCTAGTGTAATAGTCAGACTACTTCATTCCAATACAAAAGGGTAATCAATCTTTCGATCAATTACCCTTTATCCTATCTTAATCAATATTAGAAATCATAAATGCCTATTCGATCACTAACTCATAAGGCAAACGAGCTTGTATACCCTTCATTTCCTTCACCTTTTTCAAGGCATCATACATTCTAGCATGCTCACCTAATTCCTCGCGGATAGCTTGCTCACGCACTTGTTTCATATCTACATTGATGGTTGCTTGCTCACCCAACAAATTAGCCTTTAGTTCTTCCTGAAAAGTTTTGACCTCTGGGTAATAGCGAATCTTATACTTAGCTAAATTAGCTCTACTCACTGCATCATCAACTGCATCACTCAAGCCACCTAAAGTGTCCACTAAGCCATTTTTCAAAGCAGCAGTTCCTAACCAAACTCTACCCTGCGCTACGCTATCCACTTCAGCAACGGTCATTCCTCTACCTTCAGCAACACGCTCTTTGAAGGTCATATAGATTTGGTCAACTGATTTTTGGATCATTGCCGCCTCTTTATCTGTATAATCAAAATAACTACCTGCCCCCATTGCTGAGAACTGGCCAGTTTTCACCGTATCCATAGTCAACCCTAGTTTATCTTCATACAATTCACGGCTGTTGAATAACATTCCAAACACTCCGATAGAACCTGTAATCGTGTTATCTTCTGCATAAATTCGATCAGCACCAGCTGAAATATAATAACCTCCTGAAGCTGCTACATCTCCCATAGATGCAATTACAGGAATACCCTGTGCTTTTGCCATTTCAAGCTCTCTCCAGATGATATCTGAGGCTAAGGCACTTCCTCCGCCAGAGTTCACGCGAATTACAATTGCTTTTACCTTATCGTTTCTACGCAACTTACGAATGATCTTAGCATATTTGTCTCCACCAATAGATCCATTCTCTCCTTGACCATCTACAATAGAACCTTCTGCTACCACTACTGCTACAATATCGCGATCTCCTATTTTACGCAATTTATTACTATTCATAGAGTAATACTTACCAATAGAAACACTTTGGATCTTTTTATCTTCAGGTACCCCCAAACGACTTCGAATAGTGGTCAAAACTTGATCTTTATAGCGCAATCCGTCCACTAAACCATTCTCTTCAGCATCCTCAGCATCCTGAATTGCTCCACTATCTGCAAGTGCATACAATGCGTTTGCTGTTGTATTTCGGTTACCAGCAATTTTTTCTAGGAATAAGCGGTAAGAACCATGCAAATATTCAGATACTTGCAAACGATTTTCAGGGGTCATATCCTTACGACGGAAAGGTTCTGTAGCACTCTTGAATTTTCCAGCATAGAAAATTCTAGGTTTCAAGCCTATCTTATCCATCATACCTTTATAGAACATGATTTGCCCAGAGAATCCAGAAAAGTCAACACCTCCCATAGGATGTACAAATACACTATCTGCTACTGATGCTAGATAATAACCTTTCTGTGTAAAATAACTACTATAGGCATAAACAAACTTTCCAGTTTCTTTAAATTCTTCAATCTTATCTCTAATTTTCTTAGCCGTTGCTAACCCACCTGGCAATCCTGAAGAACTAATATAAATTCCCTGAATGTTTTTATCAGTTTTAGCATATTCGATTAGGTCTAGAATATCATGTAAACCTATTGTTTGCTTGGACCATGAAGAAAATTCCATGGGATTTACTGCAGTATTATTACTCAATTCCGGAATCATATCATCAAAAGATAATACTAATACCGAATTCGGTTTGGTTTGAGGAGTCCCACCACCAAATGTAGCTGCAATTAAGAAGATAATACCTATGAATGCACCAATGCCAAATACGGTGCCTAAACAAGATGTTAGTAATGATTTGATAAATTTCATATAAGGTACGTTTTAATGATTTTTATGATTTGGTCATTGTGAAATTGGAGCTGTTTCTGCCCCATTTGTGATAATAAATATTTTTTAGTTGACAATAGTCCGTGAAGCCAAAAACCACGAACTAAAGTTATTTACCTTATTGGTGCTTATTGTGTTAGTACAAATATTAGCAATATTTCTCAAAGAAAAAATAACAATAGACGAAAGCCGCATTTTTATAGATTTTTACAACAGCCTTCATAAAATAAAACATTAATCTCCATTTTTAAGCATTTCATCAGCAAAAGCTATTGATGTGGTAGAGATTATTACAAATCTATGATTTATAATTTTTTACGAGAACTCTTAATCTCTTTTTTTGTTGTCTAATTTTGGATATTCTTTAGGTTTCGTAGTGAAGCTAAGAGAACATAAAAAGAGCTGCCATCATTGGCTTTCAACAACTTGTATTGCTGCCAATTAGCTACTTTTAAAAATTTCTTTATCAATCAAATTATAAACATCATCTAAGCCCTCTAAATTCATGAAGCTCAAGTTATATTTTACTAGTTTTTTTCTATTATTTAGTTGTCTTACGCTCATTGCACAGCAAAAATACACAATTAGTGGTTATATTCGTGATGAAGGTAGTGGAGAAGATCTAATTTTTGCAAATATCTACAATGAAGCAAACCCAGCACAAGGAACAACGAGCAATGAATTTGGATTTTATTCTCTGACCTTGCCTGAGGGAGATTACAAACTCATTGGCTCTTATCTAGGTTACAATGATTTCCCTATCCAGCTCACACTCAAGGCAGATACAATCTTAGATATTACACTTTCTGATGAATCTGTAGTTTTAGATTCTACCATTACGGTTACTGCTGAACGAACAGATGAGAATGTACAAAGTACCAAGATGGGAACCATAGAACTTTCTATGGAAACTGCCAAAAAATTACCTGCCTTGTTAGGAGAAGTGGATATCCTCAAAACTATTCAATTATTGCCTGGTGTTTTGGCATCTGGTGAGGGAACTACAGGTTTTTATGTGCGAGGTGGTGGTGTAGATCAGAATCTCATCCTATTGGATGATGCAATTGTGTATAATAGTGGACACCTTCTAGGCTTTTTCTCTGTATTTAACTCTGATGCCATCAAGAATGTGACCTTAATCAAAGGAGGTATGCCGGCTAATTATGGTGGTCGATTGTCATCTGTTTTGGATATACAAATGAAAGAAGGTAGTGATAAGCACTTTGGTATTGAAGGAGGAATTGGTCTGATTTCATCACGCTTGACACTAGAAGGACCAATTGTTAAGGATAAGGCATCTTTCATTATCTCAGGACGACGAACTTACCTGTTTGATATAGCACAACCTTTTATCAAGAATACAGAGTTTGCAGGGACCAATTATTATTTCTACGATCTCAATCTAAAAGCAAATTATAGAATTTCACACAAAGATCGTTTGTTCCTTAGTGGTTATTTTGGACGAGATGTACTCGATTTACAAAATCCTGACCGCAATTTTAATTTCAATATGCCTTGGGGCAATGCTACAGCAACCTTGCGTTGGAACCATTTGTTCAATGATAAATTATTCATGCGAACACTTTTCTTTTTTAATGACTATGATTTTACAGTCTCTGGTGGGCAGGAATCCTTCTCGTTCAAGCTAGAGTCTGGGGTACGAGATTTTGGAGGCAAGCTAGATCTAACTTACTATGCTTCGCCAAAAGTACAGGTCAAATCTGGTTATGATTACAACTACCATATCTTCACCCCCAATGTTGCAGAAGCGTTCTCAGGAGATGAACCTTTTATTGTTGATCCAGAGAAGAAACGTGCACATGAAATGGGCGTATATGGTTTAGTTGATTGGAAAATATCTCCTTTGTTAGCGATTAATGTTGGAGCTCGCTTTTCTATGTTTCAACAAGTCGGGCCATATAGCTCTAATGTAGATTCTTCAGTATATAGAACTTTAGAACCTGTCAAAACCTACTTTGGTGTAGAACCTCGATTCAGTGGAAAATATACAGTAACGGAAAATTCGTCTATCAAAGCTGGTATAACCTTAGGTCAGCAATATGTGCATTTAGTCACAAATTCTACTTCTACTCTTCCTACTGACTTGTGGGTTCCTAGTACTGAAAATGTTCTTCCTCAGTGGGGCTTGCAATATGCTCTAGGATATTTCCACAACTTCTTCAATAATAGCCTAGAAACTTCTATTGAGGTTTATTATAAAGACTTATATAATCAACTTGATTACTCTGAATCTTATACTCAAACTGTAGATACTGATGTTGAGCAAGAATTTATTTCTGGGCGTGGTCATGCCTATGGTGTTGAATTATTTGTACGTAGAACCAAAGGTAAATTTACGGGCTGGATTGCTTATACCTTAGCTCGCTCCATTCGTATTTTTGACGAAATCAAGGGTCGGAAATATCTATCTGGTTTTGATCGGACACATGATCTATCTATTGTGGCTAGCTATGATTTCTCTGACCGATTCAATGTTGGGGCATCTTTTGTACTGGGCTCAGGTGCACCATTTACCCCTGTCAAAAGTATCTACCTAATGGGATTTAATCCAACGCTTGAATATGGCTTGCGCAACTCTGCTCGCTTACCAATCTATCATCGTTTGGACTTGTCTGCTTCTTATAAGCTGAGTAAACCCAATAAGAGATTTGAGTCAACCTTGGTATTCTCAATCTACAATGTTTATAATCGCAGGAATGTATTCTTTACTTATGTAAATCCTGAAACTGATGCCCTGAGTGGTAGTGTAGAATTAAAATCTTATCGAGTTTCTCTTTTTCCTATTATTCCTTCTATTGCTTGGAATTTTAAATGGAAATCTAAGCCTCTAAAGAAAAAGAGATAAGCCATATCTCTAATTAGAGAAGAATATCATTGAGTATGAAGTTTAGTAGTTGGGGCTTGTCTAAAATTAGGATTTAGCTTCACTGAGCCCTTCGGGGTTAGCTTCGCTGAGCATCAAAAAACCTTGTGAATTAACTTCGTAGAGCCCTTCGGGGTTTACTATAAATTAATTATGTCCACCTACTTAGCTTTGTCAAAAGGTGACATTTTATATCATTTTAGTCCCCTCTCTTAGAGATGGTACAAACTTGTTTTTGTCCTTTGTATATATAAACTAAATAATAAATTCCAGCAGGATATATAGATAAATCTAGCTGCTGAACTTCATCGAACCTTGTGGGTATAACTGCAAGAGGATAGCCTGCTGCACTGTACAGATAATATTTAGTATCTAAGTGATTCAAATCTTGGAGCAGATCAGTCTTATCCCATTGTATTTGGACAATATCTGTGGTAGGATTAGGAAAAATACGTAACTGGGAAATCGCTTTTTCGGGAAGTAGATCTACAGGAGTCGAGAACCACTGTATTTGACTAGAATCGATACTAAATTTAGCTAAAAACCCATCAAAATCACCCGCTGAAACATAAGAGTTTCCATCAATACTTGTCTGACTTTTAAAATTCCCCACAATATATAGACTAGAGTCTTCCGTCCAGTTCATTCCATAAGCAAAATCATTCTCAATATCACCAAATGTATACAACCAATTGATTTTTCCCATACTATCTAAACCCAAAACAGCAATATCTGTTGGGATATTAATATGTCTTGCATCAAAAGTATCCACCCCCACAGTCATTGCACTATCAAAAACAGCAAGAATAGATAGATTTCCGCTAGGATCTATAGCTGCTCCATAAAATAACTCTATGTGTAAACCACCATAGCTTTTAGCCCAAGCTAAAGTCCCGTCATTAGTATATTTAGCAATATATGCATCTTCTCCTTCCACACCTGTTGCATACAAAGAATCTGTTGTTAGATAGAATTGTCGGTCATACCAACCTACTGCATATAAATCCCCATGTCTATCAATACACAGTTCAGTACAATTGTCTGCATAATTCCCCCCCATAGAGCGCATCCAACGCTCTGTACCTTGTGTATCCATACTTACGATGAATACATCATTGTTTCCTATAGCTAAAAGGGTATCATTATCCAAAAATAAAGCATCTCGATAATAGCCTGAGCAGTATAAATTCCCTAAATCATCATATACCAGTGCTGTTCCTTCGTCCAAAAATGGTCCTCCAAAAGTAGATGACCAAATTACTTGTCCAGTACTGTCTAATTGTATTAAAAAAGCATCTCGAAACCCTCTACACGTATATATTTCTTGTTCAAATTGAATGCTATCCTCAAAATATCCTGTAATCGCTATATTGCTTTGTGCATCTAGGGCAATCATGTTGGCGGCATCCATGCCTGTACCCCCAAGAGCAACTGCCCAAAGTACATTACCATCAAAATCTAGTTTTGCACACAAAACATCAGTTTCTCCCACTGTCTGCAATGTATCCTCTCCCATGATTAAGGTTCCTGAAAACTGTCCAGCAATATAAATCCCCCCCTCAGCAGTGCAAACAGTATTCAGGCGATCATCTCCTGAGTTGCCCCAAGATTTTTGCCAAAGCAGTTGCCCACTTTCATTATATTTAGCCAAGAACATATCCTTATCCCCCACTGAGGTGAGTGTATCCATCGTATCCTGAAAGAATCCGACAACATAGGTATCATTGGCTGAGTCAGTAGCTAAATCTGCAGAATTGTCTAATAAAATTCCGCCTTGTGAGCGAAACCAATCCAATTCTAATTGAGCATGTGATAAAAAAGTGCCTAATAAAAAGCTTAGAATATATAAAAATCGTAAATACATATAGTCATAAATATTTTTTGAGTAGAGAGCATCATCTATTAGCAATCAACATGAATAGTTTTGGAATCAATTTTGACAAAAAAATAGTACTTGCCAAAGTATTCTGTAAGTCGATGACTTAGAATAAACCATCAAGTTTAATTATATACAGAAGTTGTTTAAAAATCATCCTCAACGCAGTTAAATCATCTGAATTTCTGCATTAAATCTAATTCTTAAACAACTTCACAAGTTAAAAATCAACTCTATGATACAAAAATATATATTCTTGGGAATTTCTTATTTGCTAAGTTGGCAACTTACTTGTGCTCAAGAGCTCAATCTAAAATTTGAGTGGTTGCATACGATTAAACAAAATAGTCATTTTATGAATATAGATCCATTGCAACATCTTTATATAGTTGATCAAGAAGATCAAAGTATACATAAATATAGTCCTAAAGGTGAGTTGCTTTATGTCTATAGTAATAATAATTTAGGAGAATTGGGTTATCTAGATGCCCAAAATCCAATGCAGATTCTTGCCTATTGGAAAGATTATAATGAAGTGGTTATCTTAGATAGAACCCTAAGTTTGCGTTCTCAGTTCAATTTAGAAGAATTAGGATTTTATCAAGTACCTGCAGTTTGTTTGTCCAATGATCGACATATCTGGTTGTATGATCCAGACAACTTTCGTTTAGTTAAAACTGATGGCAATGGAAATATCTTGGTTGAAAGTGGTGATCTAAGTAATTTATTGGGTACTGACGTAAATGTTCACACTCTTGTAGAAAAGGATAATGAAATTTATATGAATATTCCTGAGGAAGGCATTTTTGTTTTTGATAATTTGGGTAACTATGAACAGCAATTGCACCTAAAAAACATTAGTTCGTTCCAAGTACACAAGGAACATTTGTTCTTTTTGGAAGAAAATAAGCTCAAAGCTTATCATTTTCCTTCTTTCCAAACCTTGGATATCCCACTTGAAACACTAAAAAAAGGAGTTCTACAAATTAAAATTGGAGTGGAATATCTATTTATTCGTTATTCGGATAGAATAGAAACCTATAAAATAAAAAAATAATCACTTGATTTTCAGTAATTTCAGATTTATTTAGATTTTTTTTGAAGATTTTATTTGGAAATGTACCAAGCTTTGCCTTATATTTGCACTACCCCAACGGGAAATACGGCTTCGTAGCTCAGTTGGTAGAGCATCGGACTGAAAATCCGTGTGTCGGCGGTTCGAGTCTGCCCGAAGCCACTAAAAAAGTCTAATCAAGCAATTGGTTAGGCTTTTTTTATGTCCTTAACTCTCCTTTGTGAAATGGAGTTGAATATATTTATTTCGAGTTAAGTAGTTTTCGTTCAAAAAAGCGAAGTATTTGTCGAGCGCTTTGCTTACGCATATTTAGGTATTGGTGGTGTAATGGATGAGATTTGGCATATTGCTCTGCGATTTTGAAAAATAACCAACGAGAAGGTTTAGTATTGCCTTCTAGCATATAAGGTTCTAGAGAATTATCCATCAAAATATCAAAGCCTATTTCTAGAAATGTGCCTATTTTCTGATGCAATCGCGCAGCGATTGCTAAGCAAAGCGCTTCTACCTTTTGGCGAATAGCCAAAGCATTTTCCCCAAAAACAGCTTCTAAAGAAGTAGGTGTTCCACCTTGACTAAGGTTACTCAAATTTGTTTTGGAAGGTGCTAGCCGCAATCCAATTCCAGTCATTTGATACTCATCGAATCCATTATTTTGTACTAAAACCCGAATATCAAAGTTGCGTCCCTGATAGGTTCGCATAGACAAGGATTTTTGAGCAAAATATTGATTAGAATCTTGTTTCAGATAGAATTTGCTGAATAATGCGTCTAGATTTGGATAAATGGTTTCTTGATTTTTATTTGTCAATTTCCACTGAGTTTCTACAAGCTGTTCTACCTGAAAAATGCCATCTCCTTGTGAACCTTTTCTAGGTTTTAGATAAAATATTGGGTGTATCTTCATTAGCTCAGCTAAAGACTTGGGCGTATAATTCTCTAGGACATGAGCTTCTAATGTTGGAAACTGATATTCTTCCAAAAACTGATGAAATTTCACCTTATCCCAAACTAGTTTGACCAATGCTATCGGATTATAAAGCTTAATATCTGTTTGCTTACAAGCTTCTTTGAACTGCAACCAATATTGCCGAGTCTCTGCATTAAAAATACGATAACGAGTGTAAATAAAGCTAGGTCTAGGAATCGTTTTTCGCTCCCATTTCGTTGTTCTTAGATTATAATAACGTCCATAAATTTCTTGTTTTTCTTGCCTCCAGTCCTTTGGATGAAAAAACACACAACTCACTCCCAAATCTTGCGATTCTAGCACAATTTTCCTAAAAAAATAGGTTTGTCTAGATGTTTTCCAATCTTCATTAGTCTTCAAATTACATAAAACAGCTACTGGGTAAGTCTTATTTGGAGTTTGTATGGACATTAGCAGTTCGAATTTTACCATTTAGAGCATGTCTAAAATTATTGTATTTGTTAATATGAGTACTATTTTAACTTCGTTGAGCCTTTTAGGGTTTTTGCATAGACAAGACTCCTTTTTGAGTGAATAGCCGCGAAGCGGTCAGAGGCGAAGCCGACTAGTGGTCAGTTCTGTTACCACCATAGCTATTGACGAAAAAAGAGGTGCAGTATAGCGGAAAAAGAGCTTTCATATTACATTTTAGAATAAATTTAGACGTGCTCTTATCACAAAAATATTATCTTCGTTTAGAATTCGAATATTCTAATAGTTAAATTTTTAACCATCTAGTTTAGATTTTACTCCATTATGTTTACACTTTCTATATTGACAACCCCTCGTTTATTAGCCTTATTAGTCGTTGTAGGTTTATTGATTGTCTTGTTGTTGTGGGCTTTGGTTGATGAGCTTCGCAAAGGTCGCAAAGTTAATGTACGTCCGGTTTTGGATGTGATTCAACAGCAAAATAAGCGTTGGTCTGTGCGCAATGTAGGTAAAGGTGTTGCGCTAGAGGTTACAGTAGGACATAAGCTGTCTGCTAAGTTCCAATCGCCTGAGCGCATTCCCGCTTTATATCCTGGTCAGTCCTTTGATTTGCATTGGTATTCTGGTCGAGAAACAGGAATTGCCTTGAACTATAGAGATATCGAAAATAGTAAATATTCTAGTGTTTATCTGAATGGTAAGTTGAAGTATAGAGCAGGTAAGCATAAACGCGTTTCTGGTACGCTTTCTACCAAGCATAATATGGAACTACAGAATGCAACAAAATTGAAGTTGAGCGAGCCTAGTGAGACTCCTTTGCGTATTACGAGTAGTTTGGAGGATCAGTAGATTGGAATGAAGAATAAAAGCTTTTGGGCATTGGGCTGACTCCCAATGCTGACAGTTGTGACGTTCCTTTGGAACTCATCAAAGTTATTTGCAATACTCTTTTAACAGCTGAGCAGCTTCCCAATTCTGCCACCTTTTTTTGTCCATAGTGAATGGGCATTGGGCTGACTCCCAATGCTGATGGTTGTGACGTTCCTTTGGAACTCCTACCTAGGCTAATTTTTCTCTTTGTTCTGAAAACAATTGATAAGAAATTCCTACAGTCTCTAAATTTTTAATTAATGATTGAAAAGGATGATAGTCTGACCATGATTCTATTCTATATTCCAGTACAATTTTAGATGCACTGTTTACCTTTTCTAATAAGTCTGAAGTACTACATTCTAAAAAAACTTTTAGTATAGATACATATTTCTTCTCATAAGATATTTCCAATACCCAATACTCATCAAGATTTAGGAATTCTAATTCAAACCAGTGAACCCAATCAACATCTATGTTTGAACCTTCAAATTGAATCATTTGACCATCCTTACTAATCAATAGTCGCCCTACACCACAAATTGGAGTTCTTTTATGACAAGGTAAATGTGCTTCCTTTTTAATTTCCCAACCAAATATGTAACAATGATTATATTCTTTTATGGAATTCTCAATTACTTGAAATTCCTCCCCAATCATATGCTGATTAAACTCATTTTTTTCGATAGGTCTATTAAGCCAAGCATTAGCAGCATCTATTATTTCATTCAAGCTTAAATCCATGTTCTTATTCATCTAGTTTTGGATTGCAAGTAGGTGGACATAATTAATTTTATAATAATTCACAAGGTTTTTTGATGCTGAACGAGGCGAAAACCCCGAAGGGCTCAGCGAAGCTAACCACGAAGTGCTCAGCGAAGCTAAACGTAGGGATAGCCACGAAGTGGACAGAGGCGAAGCCGACTAGTGGCGAGCTACGCTGCCACCCAGCGCTATCACGAGGCTTTTTAACGAAGTGCAGCGCAAAAAGGCTGCTTGAATTTACTTCGTAGAGCCCTTCGGGGTTAAATACAAATTAATTGTGGCTAGCTACTTAGATTAAAATATATTTCCACAACCTCCATGAAGATAAAATTTTTTCACCTGATCAGTGTAATACCAATTTTCAAATGGCCCATCTTCTACCAAAATGGAAATATTCTTGTCAAATTCAATGTGTAAATTACTATACTTATCAGACCTTGCCCTTAACACAGTCTATCCTGTAAGATAGGTTTCAATAAACTCTAAAAAATCAGCATCTAATTCACTACTCTTATATTTTTCACCATCCATGAGTTCTCCCATAATTTGATTTTCTTAATAGATAACTCTCCTCTATTTTTCCTATTGAATTTTACAGTAATTTAGTTCCATATAATCTGTTTTTATTCACCTAATCAACAAGTATATTTTAGATAAGTTCCTTGATCGCAAAATCAGATCTGTATTAGTTTTCATTACTTCAGCAGTAATCAAATAGGAGAAGGAGCTGTCTAAAAAGAAAAGTTGATTTTGAGAATCAGAATTTTATTTGGTGCAGGCCTTTAACTTCAAAGAGCTAACCCTGAAGAGCCCTGCACCAATAAAAGATTCAGCTAATTAAGCGCCATTAAATTCATATTACAGAGCAGAAAACTATTGATTATTAATTATTTCTATAGCTTTATCCAATAATTCATCTTTTCCTTCACGTATGCCTTTAATAGTTGGTTTGACTTCAACATCAGGAACAATTCCAACTCTCTGAGTCTCCTCTCCATTTGGATAATTCACACCAATTCCTGAAATCACAGTACGCAATCCACCAGGAAGCATTATTAGCGATACATTTCCATCTGCTCCAGCAGTAGTACTCCCAAGAATTGTGGTATTATCTCCTGCTCTAAAAGCCATAGCAGTATATTCTGCTTGACTCTGAGATAACTCATTAACCAAAATAATTAACTTTCCCTTATAAGTATATCGTTCACTGTCAATTTCCAGTTTTTGAACAAATGTAAACTCTCCCGGATTATTCAAATTAACCCCTGTAAATTTCACAAAAGGTCGACTAGGGTCAGAAATAAAATAGGAGCCCAAACTAAAGGGTACAAAAGTGGAGGGATAGTTCCGTATATCGATAATAATTCCCTTTGTATTTTTGAAATCCTCTTTGATCTGCGGAATATCTTCTTCTTGAATATTTTGTAAGGTGACGTAACCAATGTTTCCATCCAACATCTTGAAAGATCTATCAGGATTTTTCTTGTTCAAGAAATAAAAGTTTGGGATACTATCTTTTGGATAAAGCTGAAGTTTCATACTTTTTTGTTCTCCACCTGCTGTTAAATAGGTGATATCAATCACTTCGGATGGTGAACGTAAAATATCAATAGAGATATCTCTCAATCTTGTGGGTTCATTCGATGCAGGATAATATTTCGTATTATCCTTGATAAATTGTTGTACAGAAATATCTCCAATATTAGTAATCACATCACCTATCTCTAGGCCTACCTCTGCCTTCATTGCTTCGTCGTAATAATCAACCACCACTAACTGATCTTCAATAAAACGAAGATTTACAGGAGGATAATACAACCCTTTCATTTCTTCAGTTTTATCATTGCCTCCAATAAGATTAGCATGTGTATCTTGGATATCTCCAATAATCTCTAAGGCAACTAATTCATATTCTAACTCATTACTTGCATTGATAAATCTGGGAATATATTCAGCTAATGTCTTATTCCAATCCTTATCCATAAGATGTTTGTATGGAAAAAAATAATTGATCATATTCCAATATCTGTAGACAGATAGTAATCTAAACCCTGCATCAGGATAAGCCATTTCATAATAAGATCTCTCCTTGGAAAAGATAGGGTTTCCTATATTCTTTGCTCTTTCAATATAATACTGCTTGCCCTGTGAGCGATTTTTATAAACATATAGTAACCTATCTTTCAGATTTTTATTTTGCTTCTTTATCCATTTCAAATCTGGTTTTAATACAGCATCCTTTTCAGTAATAGTACATTCTGTACAGTGTTTTAATTCTCCTAAGGATTCTATCCATTGTATAATTAATCTATCTCTTTCACTAACACTTTCAGTTTTTAAATAGTCGGGTAAAAATCGAAATAACTCATAATCCCAGTTGTAATTTCCCTTGGCAATTTCAGGATGATGATACTTCAAGAACCCCCAAACTCGACCTAATAATTCTAGATCCTTGAGCCTCTTTGCATCTAATTCGGGGAATTGAACAGCGGACCCAGTATCAAACTCTTTGTCTAATTGTGCTTTAGCTAATGTTTTTTCTATCTCTTTCAAGGTCTGTACATCATTCCCGTCAATAGTTAGTTTGAAGTCATCAAACCAGGCTTCTCCATTTCCAACTAAGATTCCTGCTACAAAAATCACCTCTGCTTCTTCGGGATAAGGAAGTATAATACTGTATTTCTTCCAATCTCTTGTTCCTTGGATGCTTTCCGATTCCATGTTATCGAAGGCAAGACTCTCTCCACCACCATCTACTCTCATCAATAAACCTGCAAAACCGTCTTTTACATCTTTTATCTTCATGTAACCCTCTAGTTTGATAAAGGATCCTTTATAATTAGCAGGAATTTTATAAGCGATACTTCCAAATTTACTGTTACTTTTGGATGTTATTTTTCCTGCTCTTTTACCAGAATAAGCTATTTTATCAATAGCTAATCCGTGCGTCCCCCACTGAAACCAACCTCTTGAAAGATTAGCTTCTGTCTCCTGTTCTTCAAAACTAAGATTGAATTTTGTCGCGTCTTGTGCTTGAATATTTAATGCGATCGCAAGTAAGAATAATCCGATTATCTTTTGCATAATTTAGGGTTTTTAATAGGTTATCAATGGTACTTAATTATTTTGTACAAATAATTATTTTTAATAAAAAAAAACTTAATACTATTCAATACATAACATAACGCAAAGAACATTTGAATAGGCAAGTCAACAGAACGTTTTTTTTTAAAAAAGAGGTATCATTAAGCTAAGTACTTTGAACTTAGCCCTACACAAGTCCAAAATAATGCGCAACATCTAAATAAAGGGTATCAAAAGACAACTGTGTACTTAAAGTACAACATCACAGTGACATTTATACAATGGCAAAATTATACTTATTATAACTCACCTTATAATCCTTATACTTTGGATCATTCAGATAAGTATCTACAAAATCACTACGATACAACCAAAAAATACGAGAACATTGAATTTTCTTTTGCTCATTATCTACCAAAAATTCTTGATCTACAAAAGAAGCTTCTGCTTGATGGAGCTCTTGATCCAAACGTTGTTGTGTATAAAAAGCGATAGGTGGGCAAGATTTAGCTCCACAATTCAAAGCAAAATGAATACGAGGATCCAACTTTTGAGTTTTTAATTTCTTTCTAGGATCACGATTTGAAAACTGCTTCCATAGTTTATATCTAGATCGTTGATTAGAACGTAAAATACCATGTTCTATATCATCTAAAGAGAATTTATATTTACCAATTAGGATCTTAGCACACATGACCAACAAAGGTCGTTCTAACATTGATTTTTTAATCTTCTTCTCTATAATCCAATAATTAGTCAACCCATTATAAACATTAATCCAAAAACTACATTTCTGAACATCAGATTCTAGAGTTGTTAGATCTACTTGCTGTAAAAAATGAATGTAACGCTCCAGTAAAGAGGTATCAACCACCTCATTATTTATATATTTTGCTTTTTGGATTTTTAAATCTATAGAAAATTGTTGAGCGTCAAACATAAGGACAAGTTTTGCACAGAATTTAGAAGTTGCTTTGTATTCAAAAGCTTTAGTATCAACTATTATTCCAATAATAATTAGAAAATCAAAATTTTATTTCACAAAAACCTCAAAAAAAATATTTTATATTTCTACTACTTTTACAGAACTAAATCCGCCTCCTTTCTTAGTGACTTGTATTTGGGTAGAAATATTTTGTTTGAGCTGATCTACATGCGAAATTACCCCAATAGTTTTCCCTTTGGCTTGCAAGCTTTGCAAGGCGCGAAGCGCCACCTGTAGTGTCTCTGGATCTAAAGTTCCAAAACCTTCATCTATAAATAAAGACTCTACATTCGTTGTACCTCCTGCCATATCTGACAAGCCTAAAGCGAGTGCTAAACTCGCCAAAAAGCTCTCTCCTCCCGACAGAGTATTCAAGGGACGTTGATGATTAGCCTGAAACGTATCTACAATATTGAGTTCCAAGGTTTCACCTTGTCGCTTCTCCAAGAAATAGCGTCCATTCATAAAATAGCGCAAATGACGATTAGCCAAGTGAATTAATTTATTGAGAGTAATTCCTTGAGCAAATGTTCTAAACTTTTTACCACTTTGAGAGCCGATTAATTCTTGCAGTTTAGCCCAACGATTCACTTCTTTTTGTTGTTCTCCAATTTCGTTTAGCAAGGTTTGGTGAGCCGCCTGCTTTTCCTCGTGGTCTTTCAGTTTTTGCTGATAGCGTCCAATTGCCTGCTGATGTTCTTGGTAAGATTCTTCTTGTTGCTGATGTAATCCTTTTAGTTCTACAACAGATAGTAAATCCTCTGCTTTTTGGCTCAACCAAGTCTCTATTTCTGCCTTAATCAATTGCAAATTTTGCTGATTGTGTTTGTAATTATCCTCAAGATCTTGAATCTTTTGTTCTAATTGGTTGGCCTCCTCCTGCTCTAACAATGCTGCCTGAATGGTTTCTAGACTATGAAATAAAGCAGAAGCTTCTAATGTTGATAATAGATTTTGGTGCGCCTGTTGAGCTTGTTGATTTAGTAAAGTATATTGCTCTTTCTTGGCTGTATATCCTCCTTTTTTTTGTGCCAAAATAGTTTGTGAAGCAACCAGCTCCTGTTCTCCCAGCAACAGAGTCTCTTGTTTCTCTTCCAATTCCTCTTGGATTTTTTGCCGCTCTCTTTTGACTTGTTTGTCTCCAAACAAGTGCATACGTTGATCCTTCAATTCTTGCCAATGCTCTGTAAGTGTATGGAGCTGTGTATTTTTTTTAGCAAGTTTAGCTTCCTCTACATCTAACATAGAATTGAGTTCATCCCAGCGATCTTCATCCAATCGGATCTTATTTTGTACCTTATCAATCTGTATATCATATTCATAATACAATTGTCTTCTCTTTTTTAGAGTTTTGACAATCTTTGGCAGCTGATGTTCATCATACACAAAGCCAAAAGGTTGAATGATTTCATTGATCATTAAGACTAGCTGGTTTAAATCTGTGCCTTCTTCTCGCATTTGCTTAGCATAGACTACCAATTGCTGTTCTAAGGTAGTTAGCTTGAGTTGCGCATCTTCTGATTGTTGTGCTAATCGTTCTCTTTTTTGGATAAACACCTCTTGATCTTTAGATAACTTCACTAATGTCAAACGCAAACGTTCATAATTCTCAATATGCTCAGTCAGATCCTTGATTTGTTCTGGGAAGAACGTTCCATTCATATTTCTCCAATCATAGGGCAAAGCATCACGTAGGACAATTCGCTGTATCTCTGCTTCTACGGCATAGACTTCTCGGATTACTCTATTTTTCTGGTCATCTATATTTTTGATATTAAAATACAAAGAACGTTGCCTCGCTATAAACTCTTGTTTCTGTTTATTTAGAGTTACTATATGTTTTTTGACCTTATCCAAATCTTGCTTGGATTGTAAAACAGCATAATCTATATCAATATCTGAATTGCGGAAAGGATGCTCTGTAGCAAAACAAAGTGGACATTCCTCTCCATCCTCTAGTGTTGCTCTATGAATCTCCAGACCTTGCTTCTTTAACTGTTCTTCATGTACCATTTCCTTGTATGCCAAGCGCTTTTCTGCCATATCAAAAGAAAGCTCTAAGCTCAAGAACTGCTTGTCTATTGCCTCTAGATTATTGTTGGTATATTCCAACTGTTGATCTAATTCCAAAATATCATCCAATAAAGTTTGATGCCTTTGCCAGTGCTGAGACAAGAGTTGTGTAGCCTCTAGATAGGTTTTTAGTGCTGCAATCTTTTCTTCTGTCCACTGAATACTAAGTTGATTGTCCCAATCTGGATTTAGGTCAAAATCAGACAAACTATCTAAATAACTCTGTTTATATGTTGTAATTTTTACAGTGATCTCGCGAAGTTCTTCTTCTATCTTAGTAAATAACTTACGACTTCTTTTCTCTTCTACATTCAGTTGTTTTAGTTCTCGCTCGATCTTATTCAGGTTCTTCTGTCGATAACTAACATTGGTTGCTTCTGTTTCTATTTTTAAGAGTACGTCAGTATCCAATAAGGCTTTATCTCGCTCATTTTCCGTCAACCAAGCTATCAGTTGCTCCTCTCTCTGTTTAGTTTGATATTGCTCTTCTTGTAGATTATTCTTCTCTATGGTTCTTTTGTCAAAATGTTGTTTTAGTTCTTCATAATCTGTAATAATCCCTTCTTTCTTCTCCTCTGTGTACTCAATTTCTTGATCCAATTGCTGCACTTTCTCAAATATCTTCTCCTGTTTTTTCTGAACAAGTTTCAATTCATCCAAAGTGTCTATTTCTAGTTTCTGACGTTTCTGTAACATAGTTAGAGCTGTTTCTAACTCTGCAATAGCTACTTCATTTTCTTCAATTACTTTTGCTAAATGGCTTAATTCTGTTGATTTGTCTTGATAAACCTCTAATAAATTGCCCAAAGGTTTAGCCTTATAATGCAATTCTAGACGCTGTATATCTGTAGATAAATCCTCTTGCGCTTCACCAATTTTTTTTAATACTTGTTCCAATCCAATTTTCTTGCTTTCTAATTCTGCTTGTTTTTTCCACCAGTCCAATCCAGTTTGTGTAGTCTGAAGATTCGTTTTTTCTATATTGGCTTTAGCCAAACTTTCATCCAGCTCGGTTTTAATCTCAGCTTCTTGATCCGGTGTTAACAAAGATGCACTTTCTACCTGAGTTTGCAATTTTTGCAAAGCCTGCACCTCCAATTTATGTCGTTCAAAAGCTTGATTCGAAATTTCGGAATAATATTCAGAATCAGTTATTCGCTCCAAAATCTCGCTCCTATCTTCTGTTCCTTTCAGAAATTCGGCAAACTCTCCTTGTGCTAACAGTACGGATTTGGTAAAGCGTCTAAAATCTAAGCCACCCAATAATCGCATGATTTCTTGATCGACCTCTCTTGATTTAGTAGTGATAATTTTGGCTTCCTTATCATCTATTAGCTGTGCTAATTCCCGTGCTACAGGTGCAAATTTCCCTGTGCGTGTTTTGCGCAAACTCCACTTACTTCTATAACGCTCATTCCCTACCCTAAACTCTAACTCTGCAAAACAGCTTTTAGCTCCATAACTCAAAATCTGCTCTGTTTTTCGCGCACCTTTCATATCCTCCAAACGAGGCACACGCCCATACAAAGCCAAAGTTATTGCATCCAAAAGTGTTGATTTTCCTGCACCTGTATTTCCTGTAATTACAAATAGTCCTGTACTCTTCAAGGGTGCTTCATCAAAAGAAACACAAACATCTCCACGCAAGGAATTTAAATTTCGGACACGTATTTTTAGAATTTTCATAAGATTAGAATTCTGAGAAAGGATTGTTGATTGAATTGCATCAAAATAAAAAAAGTTGTCTGCTATTGCAAACAACAGGAATGAGAAGTGGATTAAAACTGAAAATGAATATTAGGATACTTTTGTTTTATCCGCTCTTGTTCCTTCTCCTCAATTGGATTTCCTGTCAAAATAAAACGTAATAAAAATTGAGTTACTTTGAACCCAAAATCTTTGGGCAAAGATGTGATTTGATTATAACTTAGATCGATTTCTAACATTCCCTCAAAGAATTGGATACAGTTAGGGACAGTTTTCAATTGATTATGGCTCAAATTCAAAAATCGCAGTCCCTTTAGATTCGCTAATTCATTAGGAACTTGATGAATTTTTGTATTTGATATGATTAGAGAATCTAAGGAATTAAATTCTATTAAACCTTGAGGAAATTGATCCGTTTGGCAACCATCAATAGAAAGAACTTCTAGCTTTTTAATTTTTTTCCATTCTAGATCTAAATTTTTCAGATTGCCACCAATATATAAGGTAATTAGATTCACTAATTTTTCTAGAAACTGGGGTAGTATTTCTATAGGATTTTCATCAAATGATAATACCCTAAGTTGAGTGCATTTGGCAAGAGCTTCGGGTAATGCTTCCAAATAATTATTAGAGAGAGATAAATGCCTTAAGTCTTGGAGTTTGTACAAGTTATCAAAGCTCTTTGGCAAACTTTTTAAATGATTATTAGATAAACGAAGCCTTCTCAGTGCTGTCAACTGATCAAAAACATCAGGTAATTCTTCCAACAGATTATCCTCCAAACGTAAGTCTTCCAATTTACTTAAATTTCCTACACTTTTAGGTAAAGTTTTCAACCGATTCTTCCAGCAATTGAGTTGTTTTAGATGCTGTAATTCTCCGATCTCCTCTGGTAAGTGTTCTAATTGATTATCTCCAATATTCAACTCTTCCAGTCGTTTTAATCGATTGATTTCTTTGGGTAATTTTCTCAATCCGTTCTTACTCAGATTTAATACTTTTAATTTCGGAAAACCACTAGTAACCGTACTTAGATCTAAATCGAGTTCATCTTGATATTCAGGCACACTATTCTCAAAATCTAGTTGCTCTAATTGAGGAAGTTTAGATAAAATTTTACTAGGAAACGCTGACATATTTCGCATCACATCCATAAACAGATGACGTAAGTTAGATAATCTATAAAAATACTTAGGTAACTTTGTGAGATCAGAATTACAAGACAAAATCAAGGTTTCTAAGTTCTCTAACTGACAAATAGAATCTGGTAAAGATTTTAATTTACAAGAAGAAAGATCTAAACGTTTCAAAGATTTTAATAAACCTATATTAGCAGGTAATTGTCTAATAGATTGCCACCTAAAATCTGAATTTTCAATCTTACCACTCCATAATCTTGCTAGAATGTCTTCTGTCGTAGGTTTGTCTTTATAAAGTTCTATACTTCCACTATATTTTTGAAAAAATGGGATCAACTCATACCAATCTCCCAAGACATCTCGAATAGCTAATCCCTGTCCTTTTGCCAACTCAAACAAAAGTCGAATCAACACAGGATCATCCGATTGTGCTAATTGCTGCATATTCTTAAAAGAGGTATCTTCCATTTTCAAAAATTACTCTAAATAAATAAAAAGCATAAGTATTGTGGTCAATACTTATGCTTTTTTGCAGGCTCTATAGCCTATTCTCTAAAAATTATATACTACTATTGAGGTTTGAATTCAATTTTCACATAACCTCTTTGTGCCGTGTTTGCAGACGCATAAACGTATTGTAATGCACATTTCTCAGCCATCCCACGCAATTTTTGGCTTGTAATAGTAGTTCGCTCAGTGTTTCTGCGAGCCTTAGTCACCCACTGAGCTGCAGAAACTCGGCCATCTGCTTCCACTCGAATTTCTACCCAAACTACCCCACGATCCGAACCTTGATATTCCTTGGTTAAGGTGCAATCACTTTTGCGTGCACGACCATCACCCATATCACTCAAACCATTACCTTTATCTCCTAAACCACGACCATCACCTTTTCCAAACTTACCACCAAACTGATTTCCTTGATCACCTCCACCTACATTACTACCATTGCCTCCACCAAATAAAGATCCATCAATTGGACTTGGTGCTGGATCCGGTGCTGGTTTAGGTGGTGTTGGATCTGGATTGGGAGTAGGTGTGGGATCATCCTTAACATCTGGTATGGAAGGACTATCATCATCTTTTACTGTTTCCACATCATCTTTTACAGGTGGTGTAGGTTGTGGCGTTGGCTGTGGTTGTGGTGTTGGATTTGGATCATCGCCTCCAGCATATTGTACATTACCAAAATCAGCCATTACACCTTCAGCTTCTAAAGGTGGATCCATTTTTTCGAAACCAAAATAAGGGAGAAATAGGATAAGCACTATAAGAATCCCAAAGATGACTCCCGCAATTATTGCTTTCGTGTCATTACTGTCCTCATTGGCTAGCTCTAAGGACATGACGCTTCTTTGTTCTTGCATAAAAGTTAGTGTTTATAATTATCGTAGTTAGTGACTTATTCAGTAATCTGAAACTTAGTCTGTATTTTATTATTATTCAAGGCATTAATTACCTGCACAATGTCAGCTACATCCGCTACAGTTTTTCCTTTTGGAATTTGAATCTTAATATGAACTCCTAAAGGATTCTCTTTTGTTTGTTGAAGCTTAGCTAATAAAACAGATGTAAAATTATCATAATTGGTTGTATCTCCACTAATAATATATACATTCTGTTCTACAAAAACAACCTCTATTTCAGAGGCTTTGGGTATGTTTATAAACTGTTCAAAGAGGAATTTCATGCCAACTACTAAGAAGATCAGAATAATCAACATGCTTATTAAACGTCCCTTATTGCTTCTTCGTTCCTGTATCGGTGCTGAACGCCTAAACTTAGCCATATAGTTTATATTTCTCAGTTCTTGCCTTTTTGTTTTTCTGTCAAAAAACCAAAAAGTATCTTTCTCGCTAATTTTAAATTAGTCTCCAAATTCCTGCGAACTGGTGCTTAAGTCCTAAATAACTTCTAATACCTATTTACATATTCCGAGAATAACAAAAGGTGACAGGTTTTAACGCAATTTATTATCACGCACCTTAGTTTTCATCACCATTTTTGCCCCTGCATCATTAATAGAACTTACCACATCTACTAAAACCTGAGCAGATACATTCTCATTAATTTCTAATACAACAGTTACTTCTTCTGCTGGTCTAGGGTCACCATTAACCGCACTTGCTATTGCTTTAGGCAATGACTCTGAGGTCTGATTAGATCCATTCAGTATAAATTGTTCGTCACTAGGTACTTTAAGTGTAATTCCCTTCTTGACCGTTGGTTTCTTATTTTGGCTAGAACTAGGCACTTTGAGATTAATCGCTCGTGGATTAATCAAGCTAGAAGTCAACATGAAGAAAATGAGTAAGAGAAAAATAATATCTGTCAAAGACGACATATTAAACTCAGCCGATACTTTTGATCCTTTTTTTAAACCCATAATAATTTAGTTTTATTGTAGACCTAAGCTTAGATCTATTCGGGATCAGTTGCCAATAAAAGGCGAACTCCCAAATCATTACTCAATTTCATCATTTCTACAATAGTTCCTGTCTTTTCTTCTGCCAAAACATTCAGTACTACTGTTACCTCAGTATGTGGTGCATCATTCTTTTTGATATTCTCACGTTCTATGTCCACTTCCAACTTCATCCGATCTTTTAGTTGTGGCAAGGGTGTTGGATTTTCATCCTTTGCTACAAAGTAAATTTTCTTGTTTGGATCACTCGGATCCTTATCTATAGTCACATGCACATTCTGAGGCGAAGGTGTCGTTGTATTCGACTTAGGACGCTCAATTTTTTTAGTGTTTGGCGGCTTCATGTTTGATGTCAACATGAAGAAGATGAGCAAAAGAAAGATAATATCCGTCAGGGACGACATATTAAACTCAGCATTTGCCTTATTTCTTTTTTTCAAACCCATAGTGATCTAATTTTACGATAGAAGATGATTTTCATTAACATTAGGCGAAAGCCAATGAATCCTAAAAAATCATAAACTATTCAATTAAAAAATTAAAAAAATAGATCCTTTACTAAGCTGGTTCTTGCAAAACATCCATAAACTCTACTGTGGCTGCTTCCATCTTGAATACAACTCTATCTACACTACTAATCAAATAGTTATACCCTACAAAAGCAATAATACCTACAAATAGACCAAAGGCTGTAGTCAATAAGGCTTGATAAATACCACCTGCTAACATTGCTGGTTCTACTCCACCTTTAGCATTCGCCATTTCCATAAACGACATAATCATACCTGTTACTGTACCGAAGAATCCAATCATTGGTGCAGCTCCTGAAATAGTAGCTAACATAGATAATCGTTTCTCTAACTTAAAGATCTCTAGATTACCAACGTTCTCAATAGCCGTATTAATATCTTCTAAGGGCTTTCCGATTCGTTGTAATCCTTTGGCTACCAATCGCGATACTGGTGTATCTGCTTGAGCACAGAGTGTAAAAGCGGCTTGAATTTCCCCTCGTTTTACATAATCTTGGATCTTACGCATAAAGTCTTGATCCACTTCTCCTGCACGTTTGATAGTTAAATAACGCTCTACCAAGATATAAACTGCAAATACTGCTAATAATAATAAGATTACGGCAATAACAATCCCTAAAATACCTCCTTCCGCAATAGCTTGAAAAAGAGATTGTGAGGTTTTTTCGCTTACGCCCGATGTGTCTGCAGTCTGAAATAATAAAAACATTGATGAGAACATAGCCCAATATTTTTTACAGGGTTAGTAAATAACTTGTGTCTTTTGTTTTTTTTGCTTCAAAAAAGCACAAATTATCAAATGATAAGGTTACTAAAGTATTGATTAAACTTCAGCGAATATATAGATATTGTATCTTTTATCATTAATTGTTCATTGATTTTTTTATTCGAAGTTGTTTAAAAACTATCTTCATTGCATAAAATTCGTTGATTTTGCCCACTTCTTTACCTTTTTTTTCGCTGATAGCGCTGCTATTAACTCTAAAAAGAGGCTTGAATTGAGTAAACCTCGAAGAGCTCAACGAAGTTAAATCATTTGAATTTCTACAGTAAAGCTAATTCTCAAACAACTTCATTTTCAACTAATGTTATCCTAATAAGTAGGTTGACATAATTAATTTTATAATAATTCATAAGATTTTTTGATGCTGAACGAGACGAAAAACGTAGGGATAGCACCGCTATCACGAGGCTTTTTAACGAAGTGCAGCGCAAAAAGGCTGATTGAATTAAATACAAATTAATTGTGGCTATCTACTTAAGTCTGTGATTTTTTAGTTTTTGATCAACAAACCTAGTATCAAACCTACTAGGTTGATTTATAAACAGAGCTATTTCCAAATACATTGTTGAAATGGCCTATTCCTGAAGCTTATCAGAATATCAATGCTCTGAATGATAGAAATTGTGAATCAAGTTTGAATTAAGTAAATGTTAAAGGCGGTTTTTCTATTCCTAGAATAGATTTTTTGAATAAATATCTGTCAAATTTGTGACCTTTTTCCAAACTTGTATTAATGAAGTTGACCAGTCAACTTCATTTGATATTATTACTTAAGCCAATACTGGTTCTATTTTCACGATAGAATCATCTATAACATGAACAATCAACATATTTCTAATAACCTAAAGTTAGCTAAATCATATTTTTAAGTAGGATTTTTCTGTTCTATCCTAGAAAAGATAATCTCAAACTAATAGCAACTTTACAAAACTCCTTTTTTTAATGACAAAAAATAATTTACTCTTTTGGGGACTCTCTATTTGTAGTTTCCTAAATCTCCCCAACAAGCTCTCTGCTCAAGATTGCGTCCATCCTATTAGCAATAGTACTGTAGAAACAGATGTGCTAAGAGTACAAGTCAGCACTATGGGAATTAATCCTGATCAAAACAGTCCTGATGGTGGTGCTAGCTTATCTTTTCGTATGAATGATAGCACGAATATTCACACGCTATATTCTACAGGTATTTGGATTGGCGCTTATGATGGTACAGGAACATTGCGAGTAGGCGCAAATAGAAGTGGGCATAGTAGTGATTTTGCAGCAGGTCCTCTAAATAGTTCTGCACAAGTAGATAGCAATACTTGCCAACTTTTTGATTATATATGGCATGTTCCTCAAGAAGATGTATATGATCTAATCGGTGATTTTTATGCTGATAATAATTTAGATATGTCTATTCCTGTCTCTTTGCAAAAATGGCCAGCAAAGGGAAATCCTTATTTCCAGTCAGCAATGGGAACTACATATGATTTATCCAACCAAGATTTAGCACCTTTTTATGATAGAACAAATGATGGAATTTATGATCCTGCTGATGGAGATTATCCTGTTTTTGATCATGGAAATCAGAATGCTATTGCAAAAGAGTTATTTTGGTCAGTATATAACGATGTAGGAGCAACACATAGTTTTTCTCAAGGAAATTCGATGGGTATAGAAATTCAACATACCAACTATATACTAGCTTGTGATGATTATGCAATCTTAGACAGTATTGTGTTTACTAAATATAAAATTACAAATAAAACCGCATCAACTTATAGTGATCTTAAAGTTGGCTTCTTAACTGATTTTGATATTGGATGTTATAATGATGATCTTCTAGGTACAGACAGCTCACTCAACACAATGTATGCTTATAATGGAGATTTACAAGATGATAACCCTTGCGGTTTTGGAGGAACATATGGTTTTGAAGACAAAGCGGGAACACAAACTGTTACACTTCTTAATCAGGATATTGATAAAAGTATTATGACACTGAATAATACATCTGGAGTTGCAGGTGACCCTTCAGATGCTCTTGAAATCTACAGATTTATAAGTGGTCTATGGAATGATGCTAGTTCATTAACAGTAGGCGGTGATGGTCACAATCCAAATAATGCGAATGCAATTCCTGCTAATTTTATATTTCCTGATTATCCACTAAATACAAGTCCTGGAGCATGGTCAGGATTAAATAGTTTTTTTGCTGCACAAGATATTCGTGGAATCATGAGTGTACACAAAGATAGCTTCACAGCCAATGAAGTATTAACCTATGATTTAGCATATACTTTTATTCGTGATACTACTTTAGATAATTGGGATGTAACCGAATTGATTCCAAGTACGGTCAATCGCGTGCAGCAAATTTATGACAATGGATTTAGTGATATAGTTTGTACACAACAAATTTCTTCTTCAGAGATTCATGAACAACAAGTAAACAATGTTCGTGTATATCCTAACCCAGCTACTCATCAAATTAATGTTGAATTGGAGAATATGTCAAATATTTGGAATTTTAAAATCATAGATTTGATGGGACGCAATCTTAAATCTAAGACAAATCTGTTTGATAAGCAATTACAAATTAATGTAGAAGATATTCCAACAGGTATTTATTTCTATCAAATTAGTTCCCAACAAGGATCTATCCTTCATTCTGGAAAAGTCATAATTAATAAATAATAGTCTTATTGATAAATAAGAACCTTTCTAAGTAGGTGGACATAATTAATTTTATAATAATTCACAAGGTTTTTTGATGCTGAACGAGGCGAAAAACGCAGGGAT
>JAKVCT010000219.1 GCA_022448995.1 Saprospiraceae bacterium | reverse complement strand
CCCGAAGGGCTCTGCGAAGCAAACCTATCTACAAAAAGGCTGATTAAATTATTCTATAACTAATTATGTCCACCCACCTACTTACACAACAAAAAACACAAATTCCAATCAACTGATTAGCAATTTTATCAAAAGAGTTTTTAGCAATTATGCTAAGATTCCTCAAAAATTCATGAACTCTTCTTTTAAAATAAAATCTAAAGAATAAAATAAAGTTAAGTTAACTCTCCTTTTATGATATTAATAATTCGTAACTTTTGTTTCTAAGTAACAGTCCAAATATTCTCATAGTTGACTTTAGTCAATTTTAAGCCATCTCCTGCTTCACGGAGCCTCGTTGTAGCCCGCTACATGTTCTGCTTCTTGAATCTGACTAAAATCATTCTACATCTATTCTACGATTACTTTTGTCCTCTTACTTAAATGAAGCTGTCTCGAGCAACAGCACAAAAATAATACACCCTATTAATTAATGATGATGAAGAGACGAAAATTTATTAAACGTGCCTTTTGGGGAACTCTAGGAACAGGTCTACTCACAGGATTATATGCTTGGCAGGTAGAACCCTTTTGGTTAGAATTTGTCAAACACAAAATGCCTATTAGCAATCTGCCAGACAACTTGGTAGGCAAAACGCTCATGCAGATCAGTGATATTCATGTAGGAAATCGTTTTAACTATAGCTATATCATAGATTCCTTTAAGGAAGCTCAGCAATATAATCCAGATTTTGTAGTTTATACAGGCGATTATGTTAGCTACGAAAATAAAGAACAATTTAAACAACTTGCTGAGGTTTTAGAACATACAGTAAAAGGGAAAATAGCTACTGTAGGCATCTTGGGCAATCATGATTATGGACATGCTTGGGCAGAACAAGAAGTCGCTGATACAATTTCTACACAACTAACTAAGGCAGGTATTAGTATGCTAAAGAACGCGCAAGCTGACTTTGGAGGCTTGAATATTATTGGCTTTGATGATCTTTGGGGCTTAAATTTTGCCCCTCAAACAATTATGCAGAATTACGATGCCAGCCGTGCAAACTTAATACTTTGTCACAATCCCGATGTCTGTGATCTAGATGTTTGGAATGGCTACCAAGGTTGGATATTATCTGGACATACACATGGTGGGCAATGTAAACCACCATTTTTGCCTCCACCAATGTTACCTGTCAAAAATAAACGTTATACTCGTGGCAAAATTGATCTAAATGATGGTAGAATCTTATACGTCAATAGAGCTCTTGGACATTTGTGGCAAGTGCGCTTTAATGTTCGTCCAGAGATTACTTTATTTGAGTTAGCAAAAGCCTAAAGCTAGAATAGCCAAATTACTAGGAGCTTATCTATAGGATACAATAGTCATAGTTTTTAATGCCTGATTAGGCTGTTTTAAGTAAGTAGGTTTGCTTCGCAGAGCACTTCGGGGTTCAGTATTATGGATGTTTCTTCCCTCACCTTTTGCCATTGCGCAAAAGGTGACCAAAAGATCTAGGACTATATGGGTTGTCAGCAACACACAAAAAAAGTCCCAAGTTTGTTTGAACTTGGGACTTTTGTCTCTATAAGGATTGAAAGAGAGATTATTCTATAACTAAACGCTTTGTAAGGATAATTTTACCTTCTTTATCTTTCAGTAATACAAAATATGTAGCAGCAGCCCAAGAATTAACAGTAATCTCATTGCTACCTTCAGCCGCTAAACCTGCCTTTTGATAAACCATTTTTCCATTAGGATCCAATACCATCAAGCTAGCTCCTTCACTTGCCAAGTTACCATAACGTACCTGAACAATAACACCTGCAGGATTGGGACTAAGGGTCATAAATGGACGAACAATACTCGTACCCAAACTACCTGCAGAAATCACCGTATTTCCGCCACCATTACCACAATCATCACCCAGTTGGAAAGAGTTCGTACAAGTTTGTGTACAACCATTCACATCCGTCACTTGCGCAATATAATTACCTGCATCTAAACCGGTAAAGGCACCACTAGCATTTGCATTTGTTGTCCCTGTAGTCAAATTCGCAATATTGTAACTATAAGGTGCTGATCCACCAGTCGCTGCCAAAGTAGCACTTGCATCATGTCCTGCACAAGTCTCATTGCTACTAGAAGCTAAAGCCAATGTAACCTCAGCAGGCTCAGCAACAGTTACACTTACCACAGTCTCACAACCATTAGCATCTGTGACAACTACCTCGTAGTGTCCTGCACACAAACCAGAGATTGCAGCAGAGGTCTCACCATTAGACCATGCATATGCATATGGAGCACTTCCAGTCGAAACAGTTACTGCGGCAGATCCATCACAATCACCAAAACAAGAAACATCAGTAGCAGTCCCCACAGCGGATAATGCAGTACCCTCAGGAATTGTAATGGTTGTGTCATATACACAATAATTCATATCACAAATAGAAAATGTGTAGGTCCCGGCCGCCAATCCAGTAAAGGTTGGTGAAGACTGAGCAACACCATCTATATAATACAAATAACCAGGTGTTCCACCAGAGGCAGACAAGGTCACCACACCATCAGCTGCACTACAATTAGGCAGAGTCATATTTGCTACAGTAAGTGAGAATGCTTGAGGTGCGCCAATTGTTACGGTTTCGTTTGCAGAACAACCGTTAGCATCCATTACAGTTACATTATAAGTACCTGGTGTTAACTGAGAAAACTCTCCGTTTGTACTTGCTGTACCACCATTTACAAAATATAAATAAGGAGCAGTTCCACCAGTTCCTACAGCAGATAAGCTACCATAGGTAGGATCGGCTACATGAGGAGAAGTAGAACCTGCCGGGCAAGGAGCATCCATTGGATCTACACTCAAGGAAAGTGGGTTTGCGTTTCCGCCAATTGTTACGGTATGATTAGTACAAGAAGGGGTACAACCATTAGCGTCCTCTACCCAAACGGCATATGTTCCAACTGTTAGATTATCAAATATCCCAGTAGTATTTGAGAATACCTGACCAGTTGACCAGTTAACCAATTGATAAGTGTATGGTGCTGTTCCTCCACTTGCTACAACAATTGCTTCCCCATCATTAGCTGAACATAAAATATCACTAGAAGAAAGTACATCTAATTGTAGATTATCACAATCAGGTGGTGTAGTTCCCAATACCTCGATGGTATACGTATAGGTATTGGATCCCACTAATGGACAAGCATCATCTTGTACAGTAATCGTAAAAGAATGTGTACCAACATCAGCATTTGTTGGTGTCCAACAGAACGTACCATTTGCTAGAGGACTGCCTGACGAAGTAAAACTGCCCGCAGGAATTGCACCATTCCAAGATAAATTAGTTGTCTGTCCAGCATCAGGGTCATCCGAAAACACATCAAAACACAGCTGAGTTCCAGCTTGTACTGTTGTAGAATAATCACTAGTTCCATCTATACCCGATAATGTAGGTGCATTGTTCGTACAATTCAAGATTGTAAACTGCATATCACGTACAATTTCTCCGATTTTTACACCATTACGGTACTCCTCTACAATTACACAAATTACACCTACTTGTTGTACATTTGGGGTAAATGCAATTGCTCCTGTATTGGGATCAATAGTTACTCCAGAAGTAGTAGCCATAGGACTAGTTGCCGAAAAACCAGGTGCATACAGAACAGGGTCTGCAGATTCGTCATAACAATTTCCTAAGGAATAAACTAACTGATCACCATCTGCATCAAAAGCACCATGATTATAAAAAACAGGCTGTCCTACGCAGGCAAAAACAGTTGGGTTATTCAAGAAAACAGGCGAATTATTACACAAACTTGCATCTGCAATCTCTGTATCAATGTGCATTTGCTCATTCAATGGTGACGTTAGAGAAGTGATTGCTCCATTTCGGCAGCAACGAGTCCAACTCCCTGTCCAAGCAGTACACCCTGTTGGAAAGGTGACCGTATCTTGATATACATGTCTCTCTATACCATAAATACCTGTACCATTACATGCTGAACCTACAATTCCAGGACAAACTGGAGTAATTTCTTCTTCATCAAACTTAGGTAAACTAAGACTGAATCCGCTACAGCCATCTTGAGAATTAAAATTAATTGGCTGGGTAGGTGCTTCCTGAATACCATTACAGTCACGATAAAAGGTGAGTGTCACTAAATATTGATTACTACCTATACAAGTATAAGTTAAATCTGCTCCCATCGAGTGGGTAGCATAGGCATCATTGCTCATCAAACAAGCTCCTAGTGTCAGGATGAGACTACAAAATAGGGATTTAAAATTGAATAGATTTTTCATTGAAAACTTAGGGTTTAGTATAAAAAAAGTTGTTATTGAAGTCATATAGCTAAAATTATATAAAATGTCACCTTTAACTTCGTTGAACCCTTCGGGGTTAGCCGTTCGCCACCATTTTTTTGATTCATGATATTTTATTTAAATTCGGCTATATGATGAATAGTTAACGAAATTATATTATATAAAAATTGAAATATATTTTTAGTGTACAATCTAAAAAACGAAGCCTTAATTGACTAAAGCGAAGATTTATAAAGCGGCATACCAAAAATATACATATTTTTTATATAAAAAAATTTTATTATTCAATTAAAAAGGTAAAGTTGTTGAAAGGTAAACAAGCCTCTATTGTTAAACAACTTTATATATTTCAACGGAGTCTGATGTTTTTATATACTAAAAATAGCTTGACCATTATTGGGATAGACTATACTAAATACTCTGTTGAATCTTGATTAAAAACAAGACACAGGAATAGCTTAAAATACAGGAATCTGTATTCTAATTACTTCATGGTTTTGTTTCTATAGAATTATAATTTTATCGTCTTGTCCTATCTGTTGGGTGATATACGATTTTTGGCACTTACATATGATATATACCATCATAAAATAAGCGAATCTCTATGAATTTAAAATTACATACTAAAAATACTTAGATACATAACATATATGAAAATAAATAGAATACAAGTACTTTTAGTAATATTAATACAACGTTTAGTTTCAAAAAAAAGCTGTATACTCGCGTGATTTTTCTATAATAATTAAACTGATTATTTTCTAGAATTAAACCTAATTACCTGTCTTTATAGACTGTGCCACAAAACGATATTATATTTGGAAAGTTATTCTTTTTAAGATATATTTATTGGGAGGTGAGTTGTTTTTCAAAATTCAATTGCAATTTACAAAATAAAACTGAAATCATAAAATCTTTCTCATTTTTTATGTCTATTCTTATCTAAACCCCAAAAACTAAACATTTATTCAACAAATTTTCGTATATTTAGTGTATTCTACTTCTTACATGCATGTTCCATAAGTAATAATTATGAGAGTTCGTTGATTTTTTCGTTTTACGAAGCATTTCGGGGCTTGAATAATGGGAGTCTGTTATCTTTACAGCTTAATTACTCAATTTTGAATCAACACTCACTTTAAATAATAGAACTTATAACGAATAGTTTCGTACGCAAAACCCCGAAGTACCCAGCGAAGCGAATAGCTTCTTACACCACTATTTGTAATAAACTCTACTTAACCACTACTTTGTGATACCAGACTACTCATATTACCAGAAAGTACTACAAAAGGAGGAATTTCCTCTTGCTTATGTTGATCTAAATCTATTGGATCAAAATATAAAGGATATACTAGCACGTGCACAAGAGAAAAAAATACGCCTAGCATCTAAATCTATTCGTTGTCGGCATATTTTAGAGTATCTCTTAGACTATAACCAACAGTTTCAAGGCATTATGTGCTTTACTGCCCCCGAAGCTGTTTGGCTCGCTCGAGCAGGATTTGATGACTTACTAATTGCCTATCCTAGCTATCAAAAAGCACATTTAGAAGCGGTTGGACAGGCTGTAAAGAAAGGGAAGAAAATTTATCTCATGGTAGACAGAATAGAACACTTACAACGTCTACAAGAATTGGGAAAAAACGCTAAGTGTACTTTTTTAGTTTGTTTAGACTTAGACATGTCTAGTCGCTATCCAAGTATACATTTTGGAGTACACCGATCCAGTGTAAATGATCTACCTAGTACAGAAACCTTTGTTAGATACTTGAAGCAATGTTCACATGTTAGCCTCAAGGGTGTAATGGGATATGAAGCTCAGATTGCTGGTTTGGGTGATAATATGAAAGGAAAATGGTTAATGAATCGAATAATTCGATTTCTGAAAAAAAGATCCATTAAAGAGATCAGTCAAAGAAGAGCTGAGGTAGTTGAATATTTATATAGCCAAGAGTACGACTTACATTTTGTAAATGGAGGTGGAACAGGAAGCTTAGAAACGACCCGAGAAGAAGCTGTAGTGAGTGAAATTACTGTAGGTTCTGGTTTTTATTCCCCTTGCTTATTTGATGAATACAGCAACTTTAAGCATCAGCCTGCTGCAGGTTTTGCAATAGAGATTGTTCGCAAGCCTAGTAACCACATTTACACTTGCTTGGGTGGTGGATATGTAGCTTCAGGCATGGCAGATATCAACAAAGTTCCGCAACCTTATTTACCCAAAGGTTGCAAACTAGATCAGAACGAAATGGCTGGTGAGGTTCAAACTCCAATACATTATTCAGGAAATACACCTCTAGCTATTGGTGATATAATTCTCATGCGACATAGCAAAGCAGGTGAACTGTGTGAGCGTTTTAACCACTTACATTTAGTTAGAAATGGTCAAATCACGAATAAAGTATTTACATATCGCGGTGAAGGAAAATGCTTCCTTTAGTGGATATAGTTGCTAGTAGTAAAGTTTGTAGATGCATCTAGACCAATTACCTATAAAATCAATCATAACTATACACTAATATGTCTATAAAAACCATTAATGTCCCCAATACGACCACAACCTCTGTAGAAAAAAGCACAAGTAATACTTGGAGCAATTGGGCAGGTAATGTCCAATGTTCTCCTGAAGGTATTTTTTATCCTAAAAATGAAGAAGAAGTCCAGCAATTGATCTTAACTGCAGCAAATTCAGCTAAACATATCCGTGTTGTTGGCTCAGGACATTCTTTTTCGAAGCTTATCCAAACTGATTCCTTAATTGTTTCTCTAGATCGAATGTCAGGGATTATCGATTTAGATAAAAAACAAAAAATAGCCACTGTTTGGGCAGGAACTAAGCTCAAAGACTTAGGTGAGCTTCTTTTTGAACAAGGATTAGCACAGGAAAATTTAGGCGATATCGATGTACAGAGTATTGCCGGAGCTACAGGAACAGGAACACATGGTACAGGTATGCAATTTGGAAATCTGAGTACACAAATTACTGCTTTTACCATAGTAACAGGAACTGGAGAAATCATCCATTGTACCAAGGATTCTAACAGTGACTTATTTAATGCAGGTTGTATTTCTTTAGGTGCTTTGGGGATTATTACACGAATACAACTACGTTTGAGGACATCTTACAAGTTGGAATATGTTTCTAAGAAATCTACTCTAGAAGCAACTCTAGCTGATTTGGAAAAATATAATCGAGAGAATCGAAATTTTGAATTCTACTGGATGCCTTATACTAATAAAATCCAGCATAGATTTAGTAATGAAACGGATGAACCTGTCAAGGATAATAAGATTAAGAAATATTTTAATCAAGTAATCTTGGAGAATACAACCTTTAAATTTCTATGTACAATTGGAACTTGGTTCAAGTCTTCTTTTATCCGAATTAATAAAATTATAGGTACTTTGGTCAATGAAGATCGCAAGATTAATTATAGCCATAGAGTCTATGCTTCTTTGCGTCGTGTAAAATTCAAAGAAATGGAATATAATATTCCTCTCAAACATTTTCCTGAGGTGATGCGTCGAGTAGATGCACTTGTACGTCAAGAAAAACATCGTGTTTTCTTTCCAGTAGAGTGCCGGTTTGTGAAAGGTGATGATCTTTGGCTTAGTCCAGCTTATCAGCGTGATTCGGCCTATATGGCATTTCATGTCTATTATAAAACACCACATAATCCTTACTTTACAGATATTGAAAAATTGATGATGGAATATGATGGTCGTCCACACTGGGGCAAAATGCATACACGCACGGCTAAAAACTTATGTACTACTTATCCTAAATGGGACGATTTTCAGGCTATACGCAAATCTTGTGATCCACATGGTGTTTTCTTGAATCCATACTTAAAACAAGTTTTTGGAGTCTAGATAAATTTAGAAGTTGTTTAAGAATTAGATTTAATGCAGAAATTCAGAGGATTTAGCTTCGCTGAGCACTTCGTGGTTTTGAGTGGATAGTAGCACTATCGGCGATAAAAAAGGTGAAAAAGTGGCTAAAATCAATGAAGTTGATGCGGTGAAGATAGTTTTTAAACAACCTCTTAGTCAAACTCTAATTTACTATAAGAAATATAATGATCAGGCAACTTCTTTTTCAGCTCTTCTATTTGAGCTTTGGGAATAGGGTTGCCCGATAAATCTATAACTAAAGGATTAGGAAGAGGTTTTCTTAATACTGAATCAGGAAGTGCTCTGCGAAATAAACCTCCCTAAAAAAGTTAAAAAAGCTACATTTAGTCAAGTCTCAACTTACTAAAGACCCAAAAGAACAGTTGCCAAAAAACTTATCGCACTACAAGATCTATTTCTAAGTACAATGTAAAATAAATAAATTTATATTTTGTATATTGAGTAAAAATACTCAATATGAAAAAAGAACATATC
>JAKVCT010000218.1 GCA_022448995.1 Saprospiraceae bacterium | reverse complement strand
AAAGCGGGGTAATTTCTTTTTAAATTCATCTTGTAAGTGCTTGATTATCATTTTATTTGCTTAATACTGAAACAGCCTCCCTAAACAGGAAATGCCATTGAAGCTTATACTTCAACGGCATTTCCTAATATATTCGGCTGCTATTTTTATAACCTTGAATTAACCTCCAAAGAAATCCTTCATTCGGTCAAAAATACCTTTGCGTTCCTGTTTTTCTTTCTCTGAAGGCTTGAAATTTTTGGAACGTTGCATACGCTCTAAAGATTTACGTTCTTCTGTAGAAATATTTTTAGGTACCCAAATATTTACATGTATCAATTGATCTCCCGTAGCATATCCTTGGATAGAAGGTAAACCTTTGTTTCTCAATCGGAAAACCTTACCTGCAGGAGTACCAGCAGGAAGAGTAATTTTGACATTTCCTGACAAAGTTGGAACCTCTACACTAGTTCCTAAAACAGCATCTGCAAAATTAACGTCTAATTCAAACAAGACATTATTTCCATCACGAGTGAATACTTGATGTTCCTTTTCCTCGATATTGATCAATAAATCACCTTTGGGTCCACCATTCATTCCAGCATTCCCAGCACTAGTCATTGAAAGCTGCATCCCCTCACTCACACCTGCAGGGATATCCAGTTGTAATGTTTCTTCACCATAAATACGTCCCTCACCACTACAAGATTCACATTTACTAGTAATCATCTTTCCAGAACCATTACAAGTCGGACAAGCAGTAGTAGTTTTCATTTGTCCTAGAAATGTATTTTGCACCTTCTGCACATATCCAGAACCGTTACAAGTATGACAGGTTTTAACTGCATTAGCATGTTTAGCACCAGAACCACTACAAGTGTCACAGGTTATGTACTTTTTCACCTTGATTTTCTTGCGAACACCTTTAGATATTTCTTCCAAAGTCAGGCCTACCTTAATTCTTAAGTTAGATCCCTGTTGCCCTTGAGACCGGCGTTGTTGTTGACGGCGTCCACCACCTCGGCCACCCCCTCCAAAGAAATCAAATCCACCACCAAAGATGTCACTAAACTGAGAAAAAATATCATCCATAGAGAATCCACCTTGGCTAAATCCTCCCTGTCCGTTTACCCCAGCGTGCCCAAATCGATCATAGGCTTGCTTTTTCTCATCATTAGAAAGCACCTCATAAGCTTCAGCAGCTTCTTTAAATTTGTCTTCAGCAGCTTTATCCCCTGGATTTCTATCAGGGTGATACTTCAAAGCAACTTTTCTATATGCTTTTTTGACTTCATCTTTTGAGGCTCCTTTTGCCACACCCAGCACCTCATAATAATCCCGTTTCTTTGCCATTTTTATATTCTAATTTTATTGTCCTACAACAACTTTTGCATAGCGAATAATCTTATCATTTAGGTAATACCCTGGTTCAACTGTATCTACAATTTTACCAGAAAAATTTTCACCTGCAGGAATTTTAGTGATAGCTTCGTGCAATTCTGCATCAAAGTCTTGACCATCCGTTTCCATCATTTTCAGTCCTCTCTGTTCCAAGGTACGGATGAATTTTTCGTATATCAAGACAACTCCCTCTGGCATCTTTTCTTGACTAGATTCATCCTCTGCCATTTTGATAGCTCGCTGGAAATCATCAATAACAGGCAAGATTGCTACCAAAACATCCTGAGAAGCTGTTTTAATCAGATCTACCTTTTCTTTACTCGTACGTTTTCTGTAGTTATCAAACTCAGCATACAATCGTAAATATTTATCTTTTAGCTCCTGTAATTCTCCTGCCATTTTTGCAGCACCCTGCTTTTCCTCTTTGCCTTTTTGTCCGTGTTTGCTATCACCATCCTCTTGTTCTACCTTTGTATCTGCTGCTTCTTCAGCATTAACAACAACATCTACCTCTCCATCCACACTATTTTCTTCCTCTGTCCCTACTTCTTCAGTAGTAGGAATATCTTGTTCAACAGATTCATTAATTTCCTGTTGTTTTAGCTCTTCTGTATCTATAGGATTTTCCTTCTTGCTCATGAATTCAACTTGTTTTGAGTATACATATAAATATCCGACACTAAGCAGTCAAAATGTTTGCCACTCCGTTTTTACGTCAATTTGTCAGTCTATCTATATAATTATAAATGGGGTGTAAATTAGTCCTTTAGACGCTTTCGTTCTAATAAACGTTCCAAAGCTTTATCATCTAAATTAACCCCAACAATTCTGTTATTTTCATTAATCACAAAAACTGCAGGAATTTCGACTACTCCATACAGCTTAGCAACATGATCTTCAAACCTACTTAAATCAGAAACATGATATTTCCAATTTAGTTGATCTTGCTGTATAGCTCCCAGCCAATTGTTTTTTCGAGTTTCTATTCCTACACTAATAATCTCAAACCCTTTGGCATTTTTCCATTTGGCATCCTTATATTTATCATAAATACGAACTAATTCTTTATTCTTTTTACGACAAGGGCCGCACCAACTTCCCCAAAAATCTAACAGGACTATTTTACCTTCGAAATCAGCAAGTTGTATAGAGTCACCATTGGGCATATAAGCTGTAAAATTAACAGCAGTATCACCTTGACCAAAGTTAGGTGCTTTGTACCATTTCATTCCTAACCATAATCCTATAAAGATTAGTGGAATGACGATAAAATTGATCATGCGACGTTTTTCCATGGGCTTGGCATTATTGAAGTTGTTTAAAACCTCCTAACTAATTTGTTAGGCAAATTATTAGTAGTCAAGGTAAGAGATTGATCTTCTATCCATTCTCAAATAACTTCGTTGAAGGAATGAGAAAGTAAATAAATGGACAAAATCAACAAACTAATATTATGAAATCCCGCACTTAGGTGTGCAAATATTAGCCTTTGATTATCAGAGAATTTCTAAATAACAAATAAGATGAAAAGCTCCTTAAAAACATATCTAGGTTAGCTATTAGCTTCATCTTTTGTCAAAACACCGATTTTGATAAGTGCTTTACGAGAAGCATTTTGTTCTGCACTCTTTTTACTATAGTCCTCTGCTGTAGAGAGCTGTTTTTCATCGATCAAAACCGCAATTTTAAAACGTTCTCTATTACTTTTTGTTCGATAATGATTAAGGACCTTGTAAGAAATTGATTTTTGAAACTTCTGACAATATTCCAACAATTGACTTTTGTAATTATGATTTGTATTTTCTAGCTGATGCACATCAATATACTGTTGGAGCATCTTCTTGATAATAAACTTTTTAGTCTTGACATATCCCACATCAAGATAAATAGCACCGACAAAAGCCTCAAAGGTATTCCCCATCATAGTTTGGCTAATGCGTGTAGCTCCAAATTGTCGCATAAACACATCTAGCCCCATCTCAGCTGCTACGCGATTAAGCGTTTTACGGTTGACCATTTTTGATCGCATTTGAGTAAGAAAGCCTTCGTTTTGGGTAGGATATTTTTTGAAGAGATATTCTGCAGTAACCGAATCTAAGATAGCATCTCCTAAGAACTCTAGACGCTCATTATTAAACTTGAGTCGTTTATCTTTTTCGTCCTCAGCAGAAGTCATCGATTTGTGTGTAAATGCTCTACGATAAAAGTGTAGATTACTTGGCACAAATCCTAGTATCTGAGTTAAGCCCTTAGTTAAGGCTTTATCTTTTGAAACATAAGTGTTGAAAAACTTCCGAAGCACTATATATCCTAGATCAGTTTTTGGTATAGTTCAAAGATTTTAAATCAGCCAGCAGGACAACTTAAAAGTCTCTCTTAATGGATAATTAGATATAAGCTTCTAAGTTAGAAGTGGCAGAATCAATTACCTAGGAAAAGAACCTGAACTAATAATTTTTATAATTATTTTATGCAAAGTAGCAGTTCGTACATTTCATACAATTTTATTTACTAGAAAGTAAAAATGTCTTTTTCAATTTTTCTTAGAAAATAAAGAAACCAACGAACTATAAATGAAAGATAAAAAGCATTGTAAAACCCCGTAGAGTTCGCCTTACAAGCTGCGTTTATCTACAGATTAGAATCATTTTTATAGAATCACCTAATCCTAAAAATGAACCTCACTAAATATAGTCTAGATACCTGCTAGTGAGATTTTGAGTAAATATACAAAACTAGTTTAAGTTTTTATCCATCTAATAGATAAAAAAGATAGACAACTGATTATCAAAACGTTAGAATAAACGAATTATAGACTGATAATCAGTTATCTATCCAAGGATGTCCCCTTAAAAAATTGAAGAGAGATTATTCTTCAAACTTTTTAAATATGATACTAGAGTTATGTCCACCAAAACCAAAGTTATTGTTCAATGCAGTACGCACTTCACGTTTTTGAGCTTTGTTAGCAGTAAAGTTTAAGTTTTGGTCAAAAACTTCGTCTACTTGATCTAAGTTGATGGTTGGAGGAACAATATTATTGCGGACAGCTAGGATACAAGCAATAGATTCAATTGCACCAGCAGCTCCTAATAAATGCCCTGTCATAGACTTGGTAGAACTAATATTAGTTTTGTAAGCATGTTCTCCCAAAGCATTTTGAATTGCTTTGACCTCCATAGCATCTCCCAATGAAGTAGAAGTACTATGAGCATTAACATAATCTACTAATTCAGGAGTCAGACCTGCATTCTCCATAGCCAAACGAATTACACGCTCTGCTCCCTCTCCCTCTGGATGAGGCGCAGTCTGGTGATAAGCATCCGCAGTAATAGCAGAACCTGCTACCTCAGCATAGATTTTAGCTCCACGTGCTTTAGCATGTTCATAATCTTCTAAAATAATAGTTCCAGATCCTTCTCCCAAGACAAAACCGTCTCTGTTTTGGTCATAAGGTCTAGAAGCAGCTTCAGGATTGTCATTATTGGTAGACAAAGCTCTAAGAGCATTAAAACCACCCACTCCTACTTGTGTAATGGAAGCTTCTGCTCCACCTGTTACAATTACATCAGCTCTACCTAAACGAATCTGATCATAAGCCAAGCTCATAGCATGAGTAGAAGAAGCACAGGCTGTTACCACTGCACAACTCAAACCTTTGAATCCGTTGCGAATAGAAATATGTCCTGCTGCTGCATCAATGATCATTTTAGGAACAAGAAAAGGATTGTAACGAGGCACCCCATTTCCTGTTGCGAACTTAGTGATTTCTTCCTGTAATGAAGTCAACCCACCAATTCCAGAAGTAAACATGACCCCAATACGCTCTTTGTCTTCTATTTCTGCTAAACCAGCATCTTTAACCGCTTCATCGGAGGAAATAATAGCAAACTGAATGAATGGATCAATTCTACGTGCTAGACGTCTTCCTATTAATCCATCAATATCCACATTCTTGAGTTCACAAGCAAATCTTGTTTTGAACTTAGATGCATCAAAATTAGTAATAGGAGCAGCACCGCTTTTTCCTTCCAAAAGTGCATTCCAATACTCCTCCACATTATTTCCAATTGGAGTTAAAGCCCCTAATCCTGTTACTACAACTCGTTTTTTACTCATTTTACCTAGAGATTTTAGTAAGGTTAGTTCATAATCTACAAAGGATAAGCCCCCCTTCATAGATAAACTATTGTTGAAAAGTAGTCGCTATAATTATTATTAAAAAAACCTAAAATATATTATATAATAATATATTAAGTTAAGGTATAAATCATCTTATTTATAAAAAAAGTCTGTTTTAAAAGTACCTAAGCAAGTCTTTTGTGTTTGAATTGAGTTGTTAGTTTGGGACATACCCATTGTTTTCCCCAAGGGGTCACCAACGAATAAGCCCAAAGACTCAATTTTCGCCCTTACCATACTTTTAAAACAGACTTTTTGGTGTAGATGCTAGTTTGGTATATCTAACATCATAAGCTATCAAATAGGATAGCTTCAGTTCGCCGAACTATTAACTGTTTTGCTGCTTTTCTAAGAAAGAAATAGCATCACCCACAGTTTGGATATCTTCTGCAGTTTCATCAGGAATAGAAAGTGCAAATTCTCTTTCAAATTCCATGATTAGTTCTACTAAATCAATAGAATCTGCTCCTAAATCTTGTTTGAAGTTTGCTTCTGTTGTGATCTCAGATTCGTCTACTACTAATTTGTCAGCAATGATCTGAGTTACGCGCTCGGTTATTGATTTTTCCGCCATGATAATTTGACATTTTGGTTGTAAATAATTCTAAACTATAATTTGATATTCTGAACCAACTTATAATCAAGAACTTGTGTAACACAATTTGTAAAAATTTGACGCAAAGTAAAGGATTTAGAATATGATTACCAAAGTTTTTCGATGGTTTTTTCGCTTTTTTAGCAATCTATTTTTTTTCAATGTCTGTTGAATCTTCGAACATAAAGCCAAAAACACCTCCCATAATCCCTCCAACAATATGCGCATATTGGGAAGTATTATCATTATCCATGCTACGCAAAACCTCTTGTCCAACATAAAAAATTGCCACTAAAATAAATGTAAGCGGAATAGTGCCTTTTTCTACATTAGCAAAGGAAACTAGGACAACAAACATAAACACCAAACCACTAGCCCCTACTAATCCTGTATCAAACAATATTATTTGGAAGACTGCTGTAACTAAAATAGTTATTATCATCATTTTAGCTATATTTTGGCTTCCATACTTTTCTTCCATAATCGGAGCAATTAATAAAAAGAGCGACATATTACCAGCAATATGACCAAGATCTGCATGTCCCAATGAGTAAGAAAACAGGCGAAAATAATTGAAAGGATCTCCCCAATTCCAAGTACCACTTAATACAAAATATTCTTGCATTAATCCAGGTGTACCTGTTTTTAAATCTCCCCAAATTATGTAGTTAATAAAAAAAACAGCGATACTAATCAGTGCGAAAGTAAGAATTACAGGTGAGTTATATTTAATTTTTAGAGCCATATCTGAGCTAATATTTTATGATCATTAATGAGTTTTCAGAAGTGATAAAGATGATTTTCACTAAGATTGAAGGTACAAAAAATGATAAATTTTGTTTATGATTGCTAATAAACTTTTTTTCCAGTGTATACATACTTACTCCATTCTTGGTTGTAGGTATGAATATATTTAGTGGATTGACCTGTTTTATCAACAACCTCTTGTCCAGTATTGACCCATTCAAAGATTCCTCCATAGAGATTATACACCTTAGTATAGCCCATTGCTTTGATACGTTCACCGATTTTTTCACTTCGGTAACCAATAGAACAATAAACAATAAGTATAGCATGTTTTGGAATTGTTCTTAGTTTCTGTAGATCAAAATGATCATAACCTACATGAATTGCTTGATCAATATGACTGACATTATACTCCTGTTCCTCTCTGGCATCTAAGAGAAAAACTTCTTGTTCTTGGAGTCGATCTTGCAATAAATTACAACTAATGATAGGAATGGTAAAATCAATAGTAGAGCGAATTTTCGCTTCAAAAATAGGATTGGATACTTGCTGTCCCCATAAATCATATCCTGTACAAAGAAATAGACTTCCTATTAAAATCCACAACTTATTCATCACTACTTCTTCTTATTTTTAGAATCATAAATCCGTGTCGTCTTCTTGCCTGCTCGATCTACTAACCGACCTTGCTGTTTGTACCACTCTCCTATTCCACCATAAAGATTACGCACATCTTTAAATCCCATATGCCTCATACGTTCACCAATTTGTTCACTTTGGATCCCTGCCTTACTATAGATTACAATTATCTGATCTTTGTGCAAAGACCAGATATGTTCAATAGAAAAGTCATTATACCCAACAAAACGTGCTTTTTCTAAATGGCTAACATTGTATGCTTTTTGGGACCTAGCATCAAGAATAACCAAGCGTTTGGGAGCTTCTTTTTTTAGACGCCTCAATTCTTCACAAGTGATAATGGGTATATCAAATTCAACTTCCTCATTAATAAATTCTTCTATTTCAGGTGGGAGCGAAGTGTCTTCTACAGCGATTTCTTTTTTAATACTTATATGTTCTTCTCCTTTTCTTAATGAATTTTGTCCCCACATATTGCTATTAAAAGCTAGAAACAGGATTAGAATACAAAAGATTTTACACATGTTTTTAAGAGTTTGATGAGTTGTTTGTAATAATAAGTAGTTCATAGAATTAAAGTAGTCAACTACTGAAGATTATCTCAAATTGAGCTGTATGTTAACAATCATTTTTTCTACCTATACGAGTCAATTTGTGACAATCATTACTTAATTCCTTCTATTTTTTATTTACCAAAAACAAAAATAGAAGCATACTAATGAATAAGAGTTGTCGTTTTCAGAAAGAGCTAAACCTTTATTAGCAAGTATTTCAAACAATAAAATAGACCTTCATTGAAGGTATTTGTAAGATATGCAGGATTTTTTGGAAACAAAAAAATCCTATTTGCTATCTTCTACGTAAGAAAGTATAATATGTTGACCTTTAATTATAGTTCTAGTTATCTGTGTAAATAATCCATGAAAGTTTTATTTTTAGCTTTATTGAGCCTTTCAAGGTTTTTGCCTCGTTCAGCATCAAACCCCTGAAAGGCTCAACGAAATTAAACTCTTGTGAATTTGCTTCGCAGAGCACTTCGTGGTTATTCTATAACTAATTATGTCCATCTAAGTAGGTGGACATAATTAGTTATAGAATAAGTTAATCAGCCTTTTTGTAGATAGGTTTGCTTCGCAGAGCACTTCGGGGTTCAGTATTAAGCATATTTTTCCCTCACCTTTTGCCATTGCTGCAAAAGGTGACCAAAAGATCTAGGACTCAATGGA
>JAKVCT010000217.1 GCA_022448995.1 Saprospiraceae bacterium | reverse complement strand
CCTGCGGGGTTAAATACAAATTAATTGTGGCTATCTACTTATGTCCACCTACAGAGTACTTAGGAGAATAAGCAATGAAAAAAGCAATATTTGAAAAATATGGAGATCTAGACGTCATCCAAATTATAGATGCTCCAATGCCAGTGGCGGCTAAAAATGAGGTGATCGTCAAAGTGAAATCGGTGGGATTAAATCCCAAGGATATTTTGGTGCGCAAGGGGAAATTTAAGCGATTATCTGGAAAGAAGTTTCCTCAAACAATTGCTTATGAGTGTTCTGGAATTATTGAGGATCCTAATGGTAGCCATTTCCAAAAAGGCGACAAGGTTTTTGGGATGGTGAATGGAATGAAAGGACGTTGTTGTGCGGAATATGTACGAATTAGTCTCAATGAAATTGCTAAAGCACCCTCTAATCTTTCTTATCATGAATCTGCAGGGATTCCTTTAGCTGCGCAGACAGCTTTGCAAGCTATACGCGATTTGGGTAAACTGCAAAAAGGTCAAAGTATCTGTATCAATGGAGCTTCGGGCGGTGTAGGCACATTGGCAATCCAAATTGCCAAAGAATTAGGCGGACAAATAACGACGATATCTAGCCAAAAAAATACAGATTTTTGCAGAAGTTTGGGTGCTAATCAAGCGATTGCCTATGATGGAACGGATATTCTAAAAAGCGATCAGAAATTTGATGTATTTTTTGATGTTTTTGGTAACTATAGTTTCAAGAAAACAGCACATTTATTAGAATCTAGAGGAATTTACATTAGTACAGTTCCTAAGATGGAAATTATCAAGGAACAATTCTTCAATCTATTCAGAAGAAAGAAAGCTAAACTAGTGGTAGTGAAATCGAATAGAAAAGATTTGCAGTGGTTGGCTCAAGGATTAGAGAAGGGAATTATTAAACCTATTGTGGATAAGGTTTTCCCAATGGAAGCAATTCAAGAGGCACAAAAATATATTGCAACTAAACGAGCGAAAGGTAAGGTAATTATTCAGATGGATTGACTATTTTTACGGACTACTTATCAAGCAGTTAAAATAGACAATATGTTCAACCAGTATTAAGGTACAACGCCTAGGCTCAAAAAAAATAAAATGAATAAAGAACAATACCATCTCCTCCAAGCATTTGATCAAGGTAGGATCGATCTTGATGATTTGGATCAACTATTCGAGGAAAAATTTAACATAGATTTATATAGTGACAGTCAGTTTTTAGAAACGGAAATTCGGACTGTTTTAGCCAATGATGATCAAGATACTCTAGAGCTTTTGATGAATATTTTATGGATTATTAGACCTCCAAAAAAAACGCTACCTATTCTTCATCAACTACTTTTAGCTCCCAATCACAGATATCATCAAACAGTTACCAAGCAGATTCAGGATATTGCTGATCCAAGCAGTATCCAGTATCTCAATTTGATCTTGGAGAGAGGATTTAAAGATTTTGAATATACTGGATCTGAGGATGGAGCTATTGCAAAATGGTTCAGCTGGGCTTTATTTAGTATTGGTACTGAGGAAGCTGTAGAAGTATTAAAAAAACACAGCAAAAGTAAAAATCGTGAAATAGCAGACGAAATGAAATATAGGTTAACTACTTAAGTAAAATCAAACATTTTTGGTTCTTTGACAAATCTTGTAGTAACCAAGCAGATACTATCTATTTTTATGGCGATATAGCCCATTAGCTCAAGGATTTATTTTTTGTGGTTATCTACTTATTTGTCATATGATTTGTCAAAGAACTATATTTTTTATAATTTATAAAATTAATATATTAATAGATGTACCTGTTTTTAGGATGAGTACACAAGATCTTATTTCGCTTAGTGTTTAGTAGTCAATTCTATTGTATCCTTATAGAGCTGAAAGTCCAAAAAAGTCGTGGACTATTCTTATCTTTATGGGGTCAGAGAAATTGAAGAAAGCATTGATAGCCGTAAGGTAGAAGTAACTGTATAGCAGATTTTTTTTTGAAGAGAGATTAGTATTGAATAGTATTGTAAAGAGCATACAGTGAACAATGAGAAAAACTCAAACAGGGATAATAATATGAGAGAATTCGAACATAATGAATTAAATTTAGAAGAGCTCAATACAATTATAAAGCAATCAAACACTCTTATTTGGAGATCCAATAATAAGGGACTCTTTGATTATTTCAATACAACATGGCTACAGTTTACAGGACGTTCTATTGAGCAGGAAATAGGGAATGGTTGGACTGAGAATATACATCCCGAAGATTATAATAATTATCATGAAACATATTTAGAGCATTTTCGCATTCGTAAACCTTTTGAAATAGAATATAGATTAAAAAGGGAGGATGGGGTATATCGATGGATGCTGGATAAAGGGGCACCCTTTGTAGATACTGATGGAGAATTTAAGGGGTTTTTGGGATTCTGTGTAGATATAACTAAAAGTAAGAAAATAGAAGGAAAATTAGAAAAAGAACAAGAATACCTCGCAGGGATCTTACAGGGAACTAATTCAGGAACATGGGAGTGGAATATACAAACAGGAGAAACCGTTTTCAATGAGCGTTGGGCTAATATTATAGGTTATACCTTAGAGGAAATTTCTCCAACTAGTATTGATACTTGGACAAAATATTGCCATCCAGATGATTTAGAAACCAGTAAGGAATTGCTAGAAAAGCATTTTTATGGAGATTTAGATTATTACGAGGTTGAGGCAAGGATGCGTCATAAAAATGGAGAATGGGTATGGGTTTTAGGTCGGGGTAGAGTCATGGCATGGACAAAAGATGGGCAACCATTGTTAATGTTGGGGACGCATCAAGACATCACTGAACGTAAGCATGCAATAGAAAAATTGCGTAAAAGTGAAATTAGATTGCGTCAATCCAAAGAAAAAGCAGAGCAAATTGCGGGAGAATTAGAAGAGTCTCAGAAAATAGCGCATCTAGGAAGCTGGTATTTAGATGTGGCAACGAATGAAGTGATCTGGAGTGAAGAACTCTACAAAATGTATGGTTTTGATTCTAGTTTACCGCCTCCTCCGTATACGGAACATATGAAGTTGTTTACTGCAGAAAGTTGGAATATCTTATCCGAAGAACTTGCCAAAACAAGGGATACTGGTATTCCATACGAGCTAGTGCTAGAGATGGCAAAAGAAGGAAAACACAAGGGATGGGTATGGGTGAAAGGCGAAGCAGTTTTTAATAATCATAATGAGATTGTTGGATTGCGTGGTGTTGCACAAGATATTACACGGAGAAAGCAGATGGATCTCCAACTGAAAGTAGCGAAAGAGAAAGTAGACTTTATCTCCAAACGTTTTCAGATTATGTTTCATCAGGCACCTTTAGGGATGATCCTTGTAGATTCTTCTACTGGAATCATTCGAGAGTTGAATCCCAAGTTTGCTAAAATTACAGGGCGAACAGCTAAGGAAATTCAACATCATATCGATTGGGTAAGTATTACGCATCCAGACGATATTCAAGAAGATTGGGATAAAATGAAATTACTTAATAATGGTGAAATTGATGGGTTTAATATCCAAAAACGATATATAAGACCCAACGGAGAAGAGGTGTGGGTAAATGTCACCATTGCTTCTGTGGAGGAAATTGGAAATAGAAGAAAGCAGCATTTACGTATGATTGAAGATATTACTAGTAAGAAACAATCAGAAAAGGCGCTTTTGAAAGAGAAAGAAAGAGCAGAAGCTTCAGAGAATCGACTCTTAATTGCTTCACAGGCGGCACAGCTAGGAATTTGGGATTGGGATGTGGAAGAAGATTATCTAGTATGGGATGATAGAATGTACAAGCTTTTTGGGCAGAATCCACAAAAAATAAAAACCAATTATGAGTTATGGGAAAGCTGTTTTTATCCAGAAGATAAAGAAAGGGTGAATCAGGCTATAGAAGATGCTTTGACAGGAATAAAAGATTTTGATACTGTTTTTAGAATTATTCATCCTGATGGTAACCAGTTTTATATCCGAGGTCATGCATTGGTACTCAGAGACCAACAGGGCAATCCGCTTAGGATGATTGGGGTCAATAAAGATGTAACTGAATCGAAAACTCGGGAACTTATTCTGGAATCGCAGAATAGACAATTGATAGATTTTAGTAATATTGTAGCACACAATCTTAGGGCGCCTTTGGTTAACATAGAAATGTTGGTAGATGTCTTAGAAAATAGTAACAGTGTTGAGGAACAACAATTGTTTAGTGGTCAACTGAAGTCCGTAGTTTATCATCTCAATGAGGTTTTCAATGAATTGATTGAGTCTGTTCAGATTAGGCAGGATACTGAAATACAATCCGAAACAATTGTTTTGAAAGATCGTTTGGATAGAATTCTTGGTAGTTTACAGAGTCAAATCAACGCCTGTCAGGCAGATATACAAATTGATTTTGACAAAGCATCCACGATTCTTTATCCTAAAAAATATGTAGATAGTATATTTGCTAATCTAGTAAGTAATGCAATAAAATATAGGTCACTGGATAGGAAACCTATAATTAAACTTAAAACCGAAAAAGTAAACGGATTAGTAGTGCTTACCGTTACAGATAATGGCTTAGGTATTGATATGAGTTTGGCAAAAGATAAGATTTTTAAGATTCGTAAGGTCTTTCATAATCATCCTGAGGCCAAAGGCTTTGGTCTGTTTATGATCAAAACTCAAATTGAAGCCATGGGAGGAAAAATCTGGGTAGAGAGTGCACCAGGCAAAGGAAGTTCTTTCTTTGTTAAATTTAAAAGTCGTAAAGTATGACCGCTATAAAAAAGCTGTTTTTAGTAGATGATGATAAGGTTTTTACCTTTTTAACTACTCGGATTATTGCAAAAAATAATCTTGTAGAACAAGTTAAAGTTTTTGGGAATGGATTAGATATTTTAAACTTTATTGCTGAAAATATTCATGATGTTGCTTCACTCCCAGAGATCATTCTATTGGATCTCAATATGCCGATCATGGATGGTTGGCAGTTCTTAGAACGTTATATTGATCTATTACCCAAGATTGATAAAGAAATCAAAATTTATGTTCTTTCTTCTTCCATTTTTCCTGAAGATATTGACAAAGCTAAAACTATCCAGGCAGTATCGGATTATATTATTAAGCCCTTGACTGGTGATAAGTTAATCAACATTCTCAGAAAGAATAGCTAGCACTTCCATAATTTATAGGGCTACCATAATTCCTTAGTTTGTTGGATTTTAGTTTCATAGAGCCTTTTGTGGCTAGTGATACTGAGCAATCAAGGAGCTATTAAAAACTAATGGTGTATTGGTATACGTTCCGAAATCTGTACTATAAGTTTTACGGTATTTTTTGTTTGAATCTTTTTAGTATTCTGTAACATGAGTGGCTAGCTACTTATAATACAGGGGTTTCAGTATATCTACAGACAATTAGAATCTCTATAAATTCTTCCAAAAAAATATTAAGTGAGACGATTAAGGCAAATCAAAAAAATACTCAATATTTTTTTGGCAGAGAAACGAAAAGAAAGTATTGAGAAAGCAATTTTAGTGATTGCTATCATAGGTTATATCTTTCATTTACTAGTTATCCTATTGAATACTCAAGGGGTGATTCATCTAGAGCAGAAGTTTTTTAAGAATCCCATTGCAGCTATTTATACACCCTTTTCTTTTATCCTGATCTACGAGGTATTTTTATTAGTCTATTTTTTGCCTAAATCCATTACCATATACATAGGGAAGCAATATGAAATTATCACGCTTATTGTAATACGTCGAATCTTCAAGGATCTAGGTTATATAGAACTCAATTCAGGCTGGTTCCAAAACCAGAAGGATCTTCAATTTACTTTTGATGTACTCACTTCCTTAATTCTATTTTTTCTAATATTTTTGTTTTACAAAGGCATAAAGAAACGGACATATACTTCCATAGAGCAATCTGATAAAAGAGGTAGAAATATTAAAAGTTTTGTACTGCTGAAAAGTATACTTGCCATCATTCTAATTCCCACATTATTTATTCTAGCAGCATATACCATAGTAACTTGGGCCATAGGGGTTTTTCACGATTATAACAATGGTATCTTAGAATTTTCAAAGATTAATAGTGTATTTTTTGATGATTTTTTTACCTTACTAATCATTGTAGATGTGCTCCTTCTTATGGCTTCTTTCTTTTATTCAGATAAATTTCATAAGATTATACGAAACTCAGGATTTGTGATATCTACCATTCTGATCAAAATATCCTTTTTATCAGTGGGGATTATCAATAATATTCTTATCGTGGGAGCGGTTCTATTTGGCTATTTAATACTATTGATTCACAATTTATATGACGAAAACCCTCAATGAGTATCTAAAACTTCATGGATTAGAGTATCCTCACTAGATATTTTATTTAAAAAAATAATAGTTCGTAGTTTTTGGCTACGCTGAACACTTTGGGGTAGGCTGAAAAATAAAAAATTATTACAATAAAAAGATGATGCATAAAAACCACTTTGAGCGATTGCAACAAATGTACTTAAAAGCTAATGTTAATACACATATTTTTGATACTACAGAATGTAAGATTGAGGATCAAAAAGCAACTATCTCACTACAGATTTCTGAAAAATACTTCCATGCTTTAGGGGCTATTCATGGTTCTGTATATTTTAAACTCTTAGACGATGCAGCTTTTTTTGCCGTGAATTCTATTGTACAGGATGTTTTTGTACTTACTACTAATTTTAATATCAATATTATACGACCTGTCAATTCTGGAAAAATTACTGCTGTAGGTAAGGTGAAATTTGCTTCTAGAAGTTTATTTATTGCCGAGTCAAGCCTATTCAATGAAGCGGGGAAGGAGCTTGCTTTTGGAACAGGACATTTTGCGAAAAGCAAGATTGAGTTGTCTACTAAGATTGGCTATTAGTTTAGGATAATGTTTCTTTGTGTCTTATTGTTCTTTATACATAAGAAATCAATTTATGTCCAAGACTATAATTCCACTGATTGTATGTCTATATGTATTAGGAAATTTAAATTCTATACAGGCTCAAATCAATTCTTTCAAGGAAGCTACTATAGCAAGTTTCAAAAAAGGAGAAATAATTTCTAAATATCGTCAGTCTCTTACCGAGAATCAGAATTTGGTTTATGTTGTTCATTATGAGTCTGCTGCGCCTTGGGCTGAGGTCTTTTCCACTGTAGATTTTAGGAGAACTGGGGATATGAGATTTAACGAATTAATGGAGACCTATGACTTGCAAATTGTGCAAATAAGAGAAGTAGATGAGGATACAGAAATTATTTTAATTGAACAGGTAAATAAATTAAAAAGAAAAAAATGATTCGTTGTGCTAAACAACTTTCAACAATTAACTTTGTATCAGGTGTCTATGTCAATAAAAAGAGTTAGTTGATATAGGGGCTGTATTTTATATATAATTTTTTTTAGATAAAATTCTAAACATGATTTATTCTATTCGTAAATTTTTTTTAGCAGTAATCATTTGTTTTTTCGCATCAACTTGCTTTGTGAATGCACAAACTGTAGATGAATTGAAGCAAAAGATGCAAGGTACATGGAAGTTTGATAAGGTAACTTACAAATTGGGCATGTGTAGTGAAGATAAGGTAACAGATATGATTAAAAAAGCTAATGGAGAATCCTATACGGTTACATTTGGAGAGGATGGTCAAGGATCTTCTAGTCTAATTAACAAAGAAGGGGAACTCAAGAAGCAAAAGATGTTGTGGAAGGTCAAGAAAAGATTTCTAAAGGATTTGGATGAAAAAGACATAGAAGCACTCAAAAAGTTTAAGTTTTTTAAGGAGATTGAAAAGCAAGGCTATTTTATACACCTAAAGTGTACGGATAAAGAGTCTGGTTTTGAGGATAATATGTCGGTATTGAGACTCACAAAACGCAAAATGGTGATTATGGATGTGGGCTGTCCGATTGCACTGAAGAAGTAGGAAATTATAATATTCATTTATCTCCACAAAAAAACTTGTAAGTCCACAAATAAAGCTTATCTTTGTGACCGCTTTAAAGCCCTACTGCTTGTTAAGCAAAGGATGTAGGGAATTCAAAATTTATAAAATTTTAGAAAAATGCCAGTAAGACTTCGTCTTCAAAGAAAAGGTCGTAAGAAGAAACCTTTCTATCATATCGTAGCAGCAGACATTAGAGCACCACGTGATGGTAAATTCATCGAGCGTGTTGGAATCTATAACCCATTGACTAGCCCAGCAACTATCGAATTGGATAGTGACCGTGCTATGCATTGGTTAAGTGTAGGTGCACAACCTACGGATACTGTACGTGCAATCTTGAAATTCAAAGGTGTATTGTACAAAAAACACTTGCAACGCGGTGTGCAGAAAGGAGCTATGACTCAAGAGCAAGCAGATGAGTTATACAACGCATTTGTAGCTAAGAAAGAGGCTAAAGTTGAATCTCGTAAGGAGAAAACTGCTCAGGAAATGGAAGAGCGTCGTAAGCGTATCTTTGGTGAAGCGCCTGCTCGTCCTGAGCCAAAAGCAGAAGAGGAAGAAGCACCTGCTGCGGATGATGCTGCTGAAACAACTGAAGCACCTGCTGCGGATGCTGAGACAACAGAAGATAGTGCAGAAGCATAGTCGTTTTCTCTGAGAAAACTACTTTAAGGTATATAAAAAAGCTTGTGGAAACTCCACAAGCTTTTTTTTGTGTAAGCCTAAATAGGCTGTTTCAGTATTAAGCATGTTTCTTATCTCACCTTTTGCCATTGCTGCAAAAGCTG
>JAKVCT010000216.1 GCA_022448995.1 Saprospiraceae bacterium | reverse complement strand
AGGTGAGGGAAAAAATATGCTTAATACTGAACCCCGAAGTGCTCTGCGAAGCAAACCTATCTACAAAAAGGCTGATTTACTTATTCAATAACTAATTATGTCCACCTACTTACTTAAATTAAAGTTGTTTAAGAATTAGATTTAATGCAGAAATTCAGAGGAGTTAATTTCGTTGAGCACTGTCTGGTTTTTACTAATTGATAATTAATGCTTTATGGAGTTTTGATGATCTTTTTTATGTATTTGATAATCAATCGTTTGTAAGTAATTAAGGGTTCTGCGAAGCTAAAAATTAGCGAACTAAGGATAAATTAAAAATACTTAAATAATCTCTAGTTTTGAACTAAAACAGCATAAAAAGGCTTATAGTATTGACACTTAGTTTATTTTTTAAGCTAAGTTTGGTATATTTGATGAAAATACATTTACGAACCAATCATTTTGACCTATGAAAATAGCTATGGCCCAACTCAATTATCACATTGGTAATTTTGATCAGAACCTACAGAAGATGCTCAAGGCAACTGCAGATGCAGTGGAGCAAGGTGCAGACATTATTGTTTTTGGAGAATTAGCAGTTACAGGCTATCCTCCGAGAGATTTCTTGGAATTTGATGATTTTATTCGCAAGAGTGAAGCTATTGTTCAGGAGCTAGCCGAAGCGGCTACTGATATAGCTATTGTCGTGGGAGCCCCCTCTCGAAATCCAGTAGTTGAAGGAAAAGATTTGTATAATACAGCTTATTTTTTGGCAGAAGGTAAGGTTTATGCCAAAGCACACAAAGCACTTTTACCAACCTATGATATTTTTGATGAATATCGCTATTTTGAGCCTGCTAATGAATTTAATGTTGTTGAGTACAAAGGCAAACGCATTGCATTGACTGTCTGTGAGGACATTTGGAATGTAGGTAACGAAAATCCATTATATGTAGTGTGTCCATTGGACGAATTACAAAAGCAAAATCCTGATTTTGTACTCAATCTCTCTGCCTCTCCCTTTAGTTATCGACATGCTCGCGAGCGGATTCATGTTTTACAAGCAAACACTAAACGTTATGCTTTACCTATGTTTTATGTTAATCATGTTGGAGCTCAAACTGAAATCATTTTTGATGGAGGATCTATTGTAATGTCTCCAAATGGAAAAGTATTTGATGAATTACCTTATTTTGAGGAAGCATTGAGAATATACGACCTTGAGGAGGTTATCCAGAATGAAACTCAGGAGCAGCAACAAGAAAAAGATAAAATGACCTTGATTCATGATGCACTAGTGTTGGGTATCAAAGACTACTTTCGCAAGCTAGGGTTGAGGAAAGCAATCTTGGGATTGTCGGGCGGAATTGATTCTGCAGTAGTAGTTGTCTTGGCACAAAGAGCTTTGGGAGCAGAGAATGTTCGCGTCTTATTGATGCCTTCACAGTTTTCTTCTGACCATTCTATCAATGATGCACGCCAACTTGCACAAAATCTTAATGTCCAATATGATGTGGTCTTTATTGAAGACATCTACAAGTCATTTGAGCAAGTATTAAAACCACATTTTGCTGGAACACATTTTGATGTGACTGAAGAAAATATCCAAGCGCGTACAAGAGGAATGTTACTGATGGCGTTATCCAATAAATTTGGACATATCTTGTTGAATACCTCCAATAAAAGTGAAGGAGCTGTTGGATATGGAACTTTGTATGGTGATATGGCCGGCGGTTTATCTGTGATTGCCGATCTGTATAAGACGGAGGTATATAGCTTAGCTAAATTTATGAACAAAGACAAGGAAGTCATTCCTGAACACATTATTATCAAGCCACCTTCAGCAGAATTGCGTCCAGATCAAAAAGATTCTGATAGTTTGCCCGATTACGGAATTTTAGACAAAATCCTTTATCAATACATCGAAGAGCGGCAAGGTCCAAGAGAGATTATAGGTTTAGGCTTTGATGAAGCATTGGTACGTAGAGTATTGCGTATGGTAAACAAAAATGAATTTAAACGTGCACAAGTTGCTCCTGTACTTAGAGTTTCTTCCAAGGCTTTTGGTATGGGAAGAAGAATGCCTATTGTAGGTAAATACTTAGCTTAGTTCATAAAAAAATGAAAAAAGGCTAACATTTTGAGTAAAAGTATCGTTAAACAGAAAAGCAAGCTTGTCCAATGTGAGTATAATCTTTGCTCTTAGGTAAGCCTTTTTAACTTAGCTGAGCCCTTTGAGCCCAACAAAGTTAAAAAACACTTATATATGATGTTTTATCATAATGTTTGGTGAGCTTTAAGTATCTGTTGTGTATTTATTTTATTAATCTGTATTGTAAAATTCGTGGTTTTCATTTCCAACTCTATCAATTTTTTATAACACAACTATAAGTACACATTTTAAGTTAAGGATTGACTTCCGTATCTCTAAATTAACATATCTATGAAAAAGAGAAATACTCTATTAGGGCTTTTGTTGGGGCTTTTACTGATAACGACAACATCTTTTGCTCAAAATATTTTGACTATGGAATTTGAAGGTGATCAAGTTACTGCTACTCAAGAGATTCCTGAAAAATTCCTGGGACGTTACATACAAGATTCCAAAACAGAAAAAGTACAGTTTGCTATTTCCACAGAACAGGGAGAAAGTTTCTTATTAAAACAAGTGGCAATCAACGATCAATTCCCTGGATGGAATCCTGATCGGAAAAAGGTTATTGAATGGGGAGTCATGACAGAAAATGGCGAAATCGCTCTTTTTTCACTAAGCGAATTTAGAAATGGAAGTTTAGTTAACTATGAGGCTATGATTTTATTAATAAGAGATTTAACAACTGATAAATATTCTTATCACAATATTTATGAAAGAGATGGTCAATTGTATATTGATCATGCCATCAAAGTTGAAGAAACTGCAGGTACTACTCCATAAAAATGATATAAACGCTAAAAACTATCTCTAAAAAAGCTGCCTATTTAGGCAGCTTTTTTTATTTTTATAGAACAAATATTCTGTCTACTCAATACATACAAGAATTTATAAAGAACAATTGCTCTCAACTGAGCTAAGTAGATAGCCACAATTAATTTGTATTTAATTCAATCAGCCTTTTTGTGCTGCACTTCGTTAAAAAGCCTCGTGATAGCGGTGCTATCCCTACGTTTTTCGTCTCGTTCAGCATCAAAAAATCTTGTGAATTATTATAAAATTAATTACGTCCACCTACTTAATAATAAACTTTATTACTTAATAAATTAGTCAATAGTATAGCGGTAAATACTGTGCTTTTGGAGGGAATTTAAGGAGAAAGTAAATTTATTTTGATATAAGCCAAACACTTTCTTTTTTAGGTCGTTAAAACCCCAAACCGATCTTATCCCAAATAGTCTACAGAGAATATCCGTAAAGCCATGTATACAACCACTAGCTCAGAATATTAGACATGCTCTTAATATGTATTCACTTGCCACTATATAGATTAGCTAACTATATGATTTTTCAATTCTAGTTTTAAGGGAATCAATAAAGTTAAAAGGCAGATAGAACGAGCTTTACAGAGTTTTTCAGTATGAACTACACGAATTATTAATTTGCAAATCAATTAGATAACGAACTCCTAAATCAAATGCAAAATGGCTGAATTTATTGCCTTTAATAATGCTGTTGAAGTAAACGAACGAACGATTCTTTCCTTTGTAAATTCTACAAAAAAAGGTAAAGAACAGAGAGTCGCAATGTTAAAAAAGAGTGGTATAGCTCTAGATGGAACTGTATGGTATCCTGTACAACATTGGTTAGATGCATTCAAAGATCTATCTGATAATATAGGAGAAATTGATCTTTTTTTTATTGGTAGAGCAATTATCGAAAATGCAGAGTTTCCTCCGATGAAAGACTTACAAGAAGCCTTAGCTTCTATTGATTTTGCCTACCACATGAATCATAGAGTCAATGGACAGGTAATGTTTGACGCAGAAACAGGAACAATGTTGGACGGAATAGGTCATTATACTTTAGTGAGCTTTGATGCAGCTGCTCGAAAAGCAGTTATGAAATGTGAAAACCCTTACCCCAGTAAATTTGATCAGGGAATTATAGACAAAGTAACAGAATTGTTTAAGCCTGCAACATCCAAAGAATATCAAGTTAGTATAGATAGTACTAAAGAACGACGTACTAGAGGTGCAGAGTCTTGTACTTACCTAATTCATTGGTAATAATATGACTGAGTATAGGTTGTTTAATGATGTTGGGAAGCATTAACTCCTACAAACTGTGATAGATTAACAATCTACATGGAAAAATTGGTGATTTATTGTTTTTTTATTATTTTTTTGAGTATAATAGTGTATTGGTATAATCAAATAAATTTCAAAAAATGTTGTCTATACTTAAAAATATAGGTCTTGAACCAATTATTGTAAAAAAGCCTGCCACTAAAGATATTATTCAAGGAAAGAAAATCTATGAAACAGGGAAAATGCGATACAACAGCATGTTATATCGCTTGATGTCTTCACGTGGGGGAAGTTACTTAAAGAATTTGAATATAGACATCATGGTGCTAGGAGGAATTTCTGGTAATCATAGTAGGATGATATACCAAGTAGGGGCGCACAACAAAATAAGTACATCACCTATCAAAGTGTATATGGAGGATGATTTTTTGATTCTATTAGGGGAAGAACGCTTTTATTTAGAAAATCTAGAGACAGGAACTTTTGCCTATTGTCATCAAGATTTATATTATCCTAGCAATTGTTTGATTCAGCGAGGAAAAATAGGTGATTTAGGTTTACAAGTTAGTGTAGATGCCAAGGAAATTAAAGCCTTATTAGCTGAACTGGAAAATGAAGGTTATGTACAAAAAGAAGTACCTGATAAATGGGATATGCTACGTAAATTCTTCTTGATGAATAAGGGAGCTAGGCAAAATAAGAAGAAGATTACTCGAATTAAGATTACTGAATTTGCGGAATTTAACAGCCTAGTTGACTATGGTATTAGTTTGTGCAATTTGATTAGCCATAGTATAAGAACCGAATATTTAGATACCTTAGAACACTTAATTATTGTAGGTGCTGGTTACCGATCTACTTGTACCGTTGTCCCAAAAGTCTTAGAAGGTTTTGAGAATTTGAGAACGCTAGAACTACATGAAATTAAACTAGAAAAACTGGAGCTTAGTGTTGATCAACTCAAAAAACTACGTGTACTTAATATTGGTAATCCAAAAGGAAATTATTGGAAACATAAACTAAAAAGCTTACCAAAATCCATTTTCAACTCCAAGAGTTTATTAAGACTCTATTTCCCTGAAACATCCAAGTTCAATTATACAGCTTCAGACAAGGAAGCCCTGAAAAAAATGTTCATATCCAATGCTCTACATGCCCTATATCACAAAGTCAAAAAGGATCGAGACTTGGCATTATCTGTTTTGGTGGAGAATATAGCTAATCCTCTGAGAGAAATTGTACCCAACAACACTATTTTTGTAAGTTCTGGCAAAATAAAAGGCATTACTACCAAACAATTAGTAGAAAGATTTAAAGAGTTGGACTTGCATTATATTGCTGATCCCAAAACTATAGATCCTAAATCTAAGGCTCAAATTATAGCTATTGTTGGAGATCGTCCTAAGGAAAATTTTATAGAACAATGCTTACAGGAGAATTGGAAATTGGCTTTGGGTGGAATGGTACAAGACTTTTTGAGAGAGCAAAAAAAGCAATTACAATTGTCTAAAGAAGGGGAGGTTCTCAATGAAGATTTAAAAGAAAATTTAGAACAATTATTAGGGCACCAAGACAAAGAAAATATTAAGTTGGCAATCGAAATTGCCTCTTCCAAAGAGATCCAAAAAGAGACAACTAATTTTGATGACCTAGCAACAGATTGGTTGATGTTAGCTATGTTTGGAGAAACTGCTTCTATTCGAAATCGAAGCAAAACTCAACTAAAAAATCATGCAGCCTACGAAATCAACGATTTTATCAAAAATAAGTGGCATGGCCGAATAAAAAAAGATAAACAGCAAACAATAGAGGTTTTAAAATTGATTATAGATCATCCAAAGGTTGATAAAAAGAAAGTAATAGCAGCCTTAGAAAAGGAGTATTATTCTAACTATTCTAAGCCGACCTATACAGATGTCATCATTCATTTTGTGATCAAACAAGGGTTGATAGATTATTTATCCGATGATGTAAAAGAGAATCTAAATTCTTTGAATATCAAAGGAGATGAGTTAACAGAAGACTTACTCAAGTTTAAGAATATTAGATACATTACAATCTCTAGTTATTCCAGTAAGATAGAAATCAATGAAATTCCAGAAGGAATCATTGAATTTGATCAATTGACTGATTTAAATATTTCTGGAACAAAGGTGAAGGATTTACCTATGAGCTTGAGTAAGTGCAAGAACATAAGAAATATACGTCTCTACAGCAATCAACTAGAAGTATTTCCTCAGTTTATTTTTCATTTACCCAACGTCAGAGAGCTCATCTTACAAGATAACTTAATTGAACATATCCCGAAGGAAATAGGTCAATTAAAAAAATTAGAGCGTTTGCAATTATCCGAAATTCATAGAGAAAAGGGAACTAATAATAATGTACTTCAATATATTGGGGGCTTGACTCAACTAAGGGAATTATCTCTTTCTCATATTCATAGAACTGAATTATATGAGCACCTACATGATCTGAAAAATCTTCAATCCCTTACATTAAATTATTGTACTTATGAGCAAAACCATTTGTTAAGTTTCTTAAAGGCATTGCCCAAATTGAGATATGTATATGGACTGCGCAAACAGGCTAGATTCATCAAGGAGGCACTACCTAATGTGTATATGTACTAGAATAGTTTTCTATTGAGCACATAAATGTCCTTTTTTTACAGCTTTTTCTCTATATAAATCTGCATATTTGTATCTACAGACAACAAACTAGAGTTTTTGACTCGGTCAAAAGTTTAGCTTTTTTGTCTAAAATTAGATTACATTATTACAATATTTTATACTATGAAATACAAAGCGATTAATCCTGAGCTTTTCAAACTTAACCGTGAGCGTTTTTGTGCGCACATGAAACCCAATTCCATTGCAATCTTTCAGGCTAATGATCTTTTGCCACGCAATGGAGATTGTCATTTTCCATTCCGACAAAACTCAGATTTATTCTATTTGTGCGGATTAGATCAAGAGGAAGTAGTCTTGGTATTGTATCCAAACTGTCCCAAGGGTAAACAATTTGAAGAGCTTATTTTTACCAAAAAAACCAATGATTACATCAAGATTTGGGAAGGGTATAAGTACACACAAGAAGATGCGGCAAAGGTATCTGCTGTTGCTAATGTAATGTGGACAGAGAACATGGATAGTGTATTGAAGGAGATGATTCAGTTGGCAGATAATATTTATGTGAATACCAATGAGAATGATCGTGCGCACAGCGAAGTAGATGAACGCAATGCACGACTTGCTAAGAGTCTTAGAGCAGCCTATCCTGCACATGAGTTTATGAGAGCACAGCCTATTATGAAAAAACTACGCATGATCAAATCTACCCATGAGGTAGAGGTTATGCAAGAGGCTTGTAATATCACCGAAAAAGCATTTCGTCGTGTATTAGCAACCACTAAGGTTGGAATGACAGAATATGAGGTAGAAGCAAATGTTATCTATGAATTTATTCGTAATGGGGCTAGTGGACATGCTTATACTCCAATTATAGCAAGTGGTGCTAATGCCTGTGTTTTACACTATATTGCCAATGAGTCTACTCTAAAAGATGGTGAGGTAATGTTAATGGATTTTGGAGCAGAGTATGGTAACTATGCTGCTGATTTATCTCGTTCTATTCCTGTAAATGGGCGATATACAGAACGTCAAAAAGCAGTATACAATGCTGTATTACATGTGAAGAAAGAGGCTGAGAAAATGCTGGTAGCAGGTACAACACTAACAGAATATCACAAAGAAGTTGGCTTGATCATGCAAGCAGAATTAGTCAACTTAGGGTTAATTACAGCAACGGATATCAAGAACCAACGACCAGAATGGCCAGCTTACAAGAAGTACTTCATGCACGGTACTTCGCATCACTTAGGTTTGGATGTACATGACTTAGCAGAGCGTTATGTGCCTTTCCAAAATGGAATGGTATTTACTTGCGAACCGGGTATTTATATTCCAGAGGAGAACTTGGGGATTCGTATTGAAGATGATATTCTGATTACAGAAAATGGTCCTGTAAACCTAATGAAAAATATTCCGATCGAAGCAGATCATATTGAGGAGTTGATGAATGCTTAAGGCTAAAAAAAATAAACTTTATTAGCTTATTAAAAAATAATATAAAAAGTATATTTTTAATTAAGTTTTGTTGTTTTAAGTTGTTGGTTATCAGTTGTTTATAGTTTGTGTTTTTTTAGAGTAAATAACTGTTGTCTTGTTGTAATCATTTGGTAATGAGTTGTTTTTGTTTTTTTTGACAAAAAAAATGTTTTTTTCAAAGAAAATACCCAACCTTTTTTCCAACCTTAATCGTTTTAAGAAATACACAAACAAACAACAAATATGAATAGGGATTCTTAGCAGAAACCCATCTAAATATTCTAATGAATTACTTACACAACACAACGATTTCTTACAACGATGAACTTAGGAAAATAGGACAGCTGGGCAAGCTGTCCTATTCTGTTTTTAGGAATATGTGATAAATAATATTTAACATATAAAAACATTTATATTTTTTTTGCGTATGCTTTAGTTGCATTTTAGGAGTTTTTACTTAGATCTAAAGTAAAAAATGTATGTTACAGACTATTTAATACAATTGCCCAGATATTCTCTTATCTAAATCTAATACAGACTCTTTATTCTTTTGAAAGGTATTAGCCTTCCAAATAAGACTATTTACAAATTCTAATTATAAGTAGATAGCCACAATTAATTTGTATTTAATTCAATCAGCCTTTTTGCGCTGCACTTTGTTAAAAAGCCTCG
>JAKVCT010000215.1 GCA_022448995.1 Saprospiraceae bacterium | reverse complement strand
GTTGCTGACAACCCATATAGTCCGATTAATCCAGTGGGGTAGATTTTGCTAAGTTTTTAGCGAAACTGAGTTTTGATTATTACGTTTGATAGGACATTTTTTCACGTGATTTATCCAAACTCTAAAAAGAAATTACCCCGCTTTTGACCATAAAGTCCAAAAAGCGGGGTAATTTCTTTTAAAAATCCTATTGTAACTATTTGATTATCAAATATTTTACTTAATACTGAAACAGTCTAAATAGGGAAACTAACTTCAGGCATAGCCTGCTTTTTGCGCTTTAGAGGCAAAAGCGGGGCAATCCCGAAGGGCTCTGCGAAGCAAATTTCTTTTTTAATGCGCATTATAAATAATTATTTATCAGTGGGTTGTTTGAATGCTGAATCACCCTAGTTAGTTGTCAATGGTTAGTATGATATCAGTCAGGTATTCGGTTTTTTCCTAAAAACGGTTTTGAGCATGTTTTGTCCACTAACCACAGAAGCAGTTAAGAGACCAGATATAGCTGCTCCACCAATCCCTGCAGTAGAGATATCTTGTCCTGTAAGGTACAGATTTTTGATTGGTGTTCTAGGTTTCAAAAACTTTTGTTGAAAGCGATTAGGATCATGATCCAAACCATAGATTTCCCCTTTTTCGTAATTGATAAAATGACGCGTGGTAATTGGGCTAGAAAGTTCATAGAAATCAACCTTACCACGTAACTGTGGCTCTTTTTGATAGAGTACTTCCAAGAGACGCTGGGCAAAATATTCTTTTAATTCCTCATAATCTTGACCTCGTTTTTTCCAAGACTTATCCTCCCAAGGTGCGAATATTTCGTAAGGAACTAGGGTGATAATATCAATAGCAGATTTATTAGGATATCTATTTTTCCAATCAGGATCTTTGGAAGAAGGGAATGAAATATAGACTACAGGAAATTCTTCGTTCACATCAGCAAGATAAGCATTTACACAATCGTCATGGCTTCCTTTGTCTGGATAAATCCAATAATTTGCTTTTTGCAGCTTATTCTCTTCAACATCACCTTTGAGGCCAACATAAAGGCAAAGATGTGCCAAGGACGGATTTACTTTTTTGATAATACGGTTCAATTGATGTTTTTGGAAGATCTCTTTGGGAAGTAGCTTATTATAAGTGGTCATTATCCCAGCATTACTAACAATATGTTTAGCTTTAAACACCTTTCCATCTTTCATCTGAACTCCAATGGCTTTGTTTTTTTCGATCAAGACTTGTTTAACTTCTGCATTGACCAGGATATCTCCTTGCTTACAAATGATAGGAGCGGTGTGTTTTAGGATTTGCGAAGCTCCGCCTACGGGATAATAACCTCCTTCAAAAAAATGCCTTACAAGAGCTGCGTGCATAGCAAAACTACTTCGTTGTGGGGCAAGTCCATAGTCTCCATATTGACCAGTAAGTACTTTGATCAATAGTGGATTATTGGTGACTGTGCTCAATACTTCTTGAGTTGTTTTTCGAGCATATTTCAAATAAGGTCTACGTAGAAAAGGACCTATGATTTTGGATGGAATCGATGGAAGTGCTTTTTCAAGATAATAAGACTTACTGCTATCTACTGCTTTGAAAATGAGATCTACATATTTGCGTATAGCTTGTTCTTCTTTAGGAAAATACTGAACCATTTGATTGATCCAGTTATCTACTCCCTTGACAAAGTCAAAAGTCTGCTCACCAATCATAATCTTATCATAAACATGTCCCATATCTGCCCATTGAAGCTTGCCATCAGAAATATAGTCCATGACTTTTTTGAGCATATCTTTGGATCTACCGACACTTCCAATGTAGTGAATTCCTACATCAAATTCGTAACCTCTGCGTTTAAAAGTGTGAGTAAAACCTCCTGCTTTGTAGTGACGTTCTAGCATTAATATGCGATATCCTGCTTTTGCTAGAAGCACTCCTGTAGATAATCCACCCATTCCCGAACCGATGATAATGGTATCATATGTTTCCTGTGTGGTATATTGTTTTTTATAAGATTGAATCATAATGACGCTGGTTTAAAGATTCGGTAAAAGCAATAATTTTTTGTTAGATATTGAGGTTGTTTAAGAATTAAATTTAATGCAGAAATCTAGAAGAGCTGAGTATACCTAGGCCTTCACAAGCTGTTATCATAAATACACTAGTTTTAGACATATTCTTAACCTCTAGGGAGGTTTGCTTTGTAGAATAATTTTTAAAAATATTTGCTTATTTATCGTACAGGTTACTCGGTGCTATCGAGTGTAAGGGATCTATTATTAATGTTTTATGGTGGTACGTTAGTCTTGAAGAGCTCAACATAAGTTAAGGGATATTGCTCTGGATACTGCTATGAGCATTGAAGAAACTTATGCTTGATAGAAATCTACTTGTAGTAAGTAAGTAGATGGACATAATTAATTTTATAATGATTCTGCTTTTTTTAATGCTAATTTCTTACTGCACAGAAAATACTTAAATAATTTTTAATAGGTAAAAGCTTTTTTTGTTTAAAAAATAAGCCTGTGTATAAAGAAATATATGAAATGGATAAGGATTCGTATTGCTAAGGCAATAAAGCTTCCTCGTTTTAGACATCGATTGATGTTAATGGGATTAGCTCTTTATGCTGTCTTGTAGTCCTTTTAGTATTTAGAGTTTACTTGGTTTATATCACAGAGTACTAGGTGTTTTTTGTGGAAAAATTCCATATAGTAGATGAAAGTATTGGGTAATTCTAAGATTATAAAACAGGAATGATTTTTTATTTATTTGTAATTTGTTGGAAAACAGGATTTTAGGTTTGTTTTTTTGTGATCTATCACTGAATGGGACTTTTGTTTGTACTTATATAGTTTTTAGTCTGTAGTTCTTCTATGAAATTTGGGTGCAATTTCTTAGAGTTTGTTTTTGTGTTTGATTATCAGTTGATTGTAGAGTGTTTTAAATGAGTGTAAATATGAATATAGAGTAGCTAAGTCTACGAGCTCAGTAAAGCTGAGATGGTACTCCTATTAGCTACACTAATTTTAGACGTGTTCTAAGATATATACTAGAAAATTCCTATTACTAAAACGAAGAGTTGTTTGATAACTCTACCTTGTTCAGAGTATGTTTAGGCAAGCAGTCAACAAGTTTTCAAACTTCTCAAGTCATAAAAGCTTGTGATGAATAGTTTTGCAAGTAAAAAATCTTTCTTGTGTAATTAGAATCAGTTACAGCGTCAAGAGATAGTTCGTTGACTTTTTAGCAAACCCCGAAGGGCTCAAAAATAATAGAATTATGCCTTTTGTTGATAAGTTTACAATCTCATTATTGACAATATTAGTCAATTTGGCCTATAGCCAATCTCCTGGTGGAATTTCCTCTGATCTTCAATTGTGGCTCAGAGCAGATGCAGGTATATCAGGTACAGCTATTACAACTTGGAATGATCAATCGGGTAACATGAATCATACTATGTCGAGTGGAGATCCTACTCTAGTGGCTAATGCCATTAATTTTAACCCTGCTATAGATTTTGATGGCAATGGTGACTGGTTTACAACAGTTACAACGGGGCTGATTTCTTCGGGAAATTACACCAAAATAGCAGTGGTAACCTTGGATAATACAGGAAGTGATCAAACGATTATTGCCGCTGGAGATTTTTCTAGTACACACTGGATGTATTTTCCCACTACTAGTAGTACACTTCGAATGGGTACCTTTTCACCTTTTGTTAATTTTGATGGAACAGCTATATCCCTTGCTACTCCAAGCTTGCTTGTTGCCCGATATGGTAGTGCTGCAGCTAGTCCAGATAATATTAGTCGGGTAGATGGACAAAGTACTGTAGATAATAGAGTTATTGCCTATAGTGGTGGCGGATCTATCCAAATAGGGAATATTTTTGGCTTATCTGTGGGAGCTCGTGAACATGATGGTCTCATTGCAGAAGTTATTATTTATGATACAGAGCTTTCAGATACAGATCTCAACAAAGTAGAGTCTTATTTAGCGATTAAATATGGAATTACACTAGATAATTCGACTGGTGGTACTGCAGGAGATTATCAATCCTCTTCTGGAGCTGTATTGTGGGATGCAAGTGCCAATGCACTATATCATAACAATGTGGCTGGAATAGGTAGGGATTTTTTGGCAGTAGGATTGGAGCAACAAAAATCAAAAAGTATTTCCTCTGACGCTATGGTTCTTGTAGACAAGGGGGGGACTTTTGCTGCCGATGATGATTTTATACTTTGGGGATCAGATAATAGTGGAAATGGTTACAAATTGGCCAATGTAAGTGCTACTTATCCATACGTATTTGAGCGTACTTGGAAGGTTGCTGTCCATGGGAATCCAGGCGATGTGAGTATTTCTTTTATTCTCAATAATACTGGAAATATAAGTGATTATGCTTTAGTACTCGATGCAACTGATAACGACTTTAGTTCAGGGGCGACTATCCATACTACTGGAGCTACTATTAGTGGAGATACAATATCTTTTTCTAATGTATCACTTGCTGATGGAATGTTTTTCTCACTAGCAGCAGACTTAGCTTTCCCTGGTGGTGTTGCTCAAGGACATAAACTGTGGTTGAAGGCTAATGTTGGGACTGTAGGTAATCCAATTGTTACTGCTTGGAATGATCAAGCAAACTATAGATTTCTCAACAATACGCTTGCTAGCGGAACCCCAGAACTCAATGAGGGAAGTATCAATTATAATAATTCCATAGAGCTTATATCAACCTCTTCCGAATGGTTTACGACTACCACCACAGGACTTATCGGAGATGATAATGCCTATACTAAAATTGCTTTGGCTACACTTTATGATACGGATATTAACCGCAATATTATTTCTTCTACCAATGGAGGGACTCATGTTATGCATATGCCTGCTTCAACTTTACCCTTGAGTATTTGGCACAATTCTCTTTCTGTATCTTCTGGGCCTGATGTTAGTTTGGGGAATCCTGCCCTTTTGATGGCAAGATATGGAGCTGGTCTTAGCAATAATCTTACGAGTATAGATGGATTAAGAAATTCTAGTGGAATGACTATTCGTAGTTTTATAGATGATGGAGCAAATTTACAAATTGGAGGGAGTAATAATGCGCCTGCCTTAGGGCTTTTGGGCTTGATGGCAGAAGCTATTGTCTATGATCAAGATTTATCAGATAGTGATCTTGAAAAGATTGAATCTTATCTAGCCATAAAGTATGGAATAACCTTAGACAATAGTCTTGGAGGAATGGATGGAGATTATATTTCTTCATCAGGAGTATTAGTTTGGGATGCTGATCTTAGGGCTAGTTATCACAATGATATCATTGCCATTGGTAGGGATGATAGGTCTGCTCTTCTTCAGAAACAGTCACATAGCCATGATGATTCTTTGAGAATTTATCTGCAGAGTCTAGAGACTACCAATACAGCTAATACAGGGCTTATCAATACAGATAATTCGTTCATTGCAGTAGGGCATAATAATGGAAGAGCAGCACTGTCCTCTACTGCTAGTGCAGAAGTTCCTGCAAGTTGTTCTATTAGCTCTAGGTTTGAAAGGGAATGGAAGGTTACTAGAACTAACATGAGCAATGATTTTAACATTGATATTAAACTGGATGCTGCTGGAGCAGCTACTGTTATTGCTTCAGATCTAGTATTATTGGTTGATGATGATGGAGATTTCTCCAATGGTGGAACCGCTTGTTATACTTCTGTACTATCGTTTGCCGACCCCGTTATAACAATTCATAATCTTACAGATCTTCAACTTCCAAATAATTCAACAGGTTATCTTGCTGTAGGTATGAACACTATATTGTTGTCTGCTGAATTGTTGAATTTTCAGGCTAAGGAAGTGAATCGTTGTGTTGAACTTAGTTGGCAGATTATTCCAAATATGAGCAATGATTATTTTACGGTAGAACGTTCAAAGGATGGAACTCAGTGGGAAAAGCTGGCGCATCTAAGTTGTGTGGGAAATGCTTCTTCTAAATCCAAATATCAGACTGTTGATTTGTTGCCCTATCAGGGTATTTCTTATTATAGGTTGAGGTTGACTAGCTTGGATGGTAAACATAAATATAGTGATCTTATTAGTGTGCATTGTAGTGCTCTTACAGAACAAGGTCTTTTGGTATATCCTAATCCTACTGATAATAAGGTTATCCTAGAAGGGGGAAATCTTGATATTAGACAGCTAAAGGTCTTTAATCTTTTGGGACAGGAGGTAACACAGGATGTATCCTCTAGCGTCAAAGGACTATCTACTATTGAGATGGATCTATCTAAGTTGAGTAATGGGCTATATTCTATTAATACAGAGATAGGAACTACTCGAATACATAAACGATAGTTTTTAGGCGCATCTACTTAGGGGTATTGAAGTATAGGTAAATCTGTATGGTTTGGAGTTTTATGTATCAATCTTGGTGAAGGGGATATCTTTAATTAAAAAAGCTTATTCAAGTAGTTTTTTAGGCGATAAATTACCTTTTATTCAATTTAACTGTATTAAAGAACCTACCCTAATACCCTGTGGTGGCAAGCTTTGCTACCACCCCTACTACGAGTCTTCGTGCAACCTTGACTAGTCACACAATCGAGCAATTTCTGCTCTATACAACCCCATTCGTAATAAACTCTATTGAATAAAAGATTAAAACTTAACATTTTTGACAAAAAATCGTGTAAATTATAGAAGGCTTTCTTATGCAGAACATTTTTTTAACCAAAAACCATAAGTCAAGATGTACAATTTATATCAACGTTTATTCTTTATTGCCCTGCTATATTTACTGAATAGTTCTGTGTTGAGTGCACAATCTATTAAGGTAGTTATTGGTACGACAGAAGTTTTAGATTCACTGTCTAATGAAAATTCTAGAGCAATTATAATCTCTTGTCAAGATACCATTGGTAAACAACTCAAAGAAATAAAACATATCAATGAGGTGCTAATTGAGGGGTGTAAGGAAATGCAAGCACCTAGATTTTTGGATGGAAAAATGGTTGATAAATTATCTGTAAAGAATACAGTTTTTCAAAAAAAATACAGTTCTAAACCCAAAATTGAACTTAGAGGTATTAGCTCTATCCATACAGAAAATGTACTTGAGTTTGTATTTTTTTTGCGTAGGATTAATTTTAAAAAGCCTAATAAAATTGCTTTATATTTAGATAGAACACCTACATTTCATTTAGGCTATTTTCCAGAGGCTTCAGTTCATTCAGTAGAAGTTCTTTCTAAAAAAACTTCTAATACTGATTCTAGGCAAGGGATAAGAATAAATAATAGTTTTGAAAAAATAGAAGAGATTTATATTGATAAAGTCTTTGTTTCATTAGATCCTCCTGAAGATAATAGTACAACACAATTTTATTTACCTAACTTGAAAAGATTATCTCTTAGAGATGAGGCTATCTTATACATGGATTGTTATGATCCTGATACCTGTACGATATGTTATAATTCTGATGTCTGTAATATATTTGGTGATAAGTTGGAATACCTCAGTAGTTGGAATGCCTCAAATCCTTTTAGTAACAGTATGCATGTTGCCCAACAAAAAAATCTAAGAATAATAAACCTTACAAACAGTGGGGGAGCTAATGTACTTAAGGGCTTGGTAAAACTAGATAAGTTGGAAAGTGTGACCTTGTCCTTGAATGGATTATCTTCCATTCCTCAACTAGATTCTATGCCTAACTGGACAGAACTTGGTTGTTTTAATTTGAGTTATAATCGAATTGAAGCAGTACCAAATCTTTGTAAAAATAGTCTGGACTTAACCCATTTTGACCTGAACAATAATAAGATTCAAAATTGGGAAGAAGGAGTTATTCCCAAAGCTAAGTTAGCATATTTAGATTTATCACAGAATGCACTGGATAGCCTTCCAAAAGATGCTTTGGATTGTCCAAAATTAAAGGAGCTTTATTTGAGTTGTAATCGGATAAAATCTATTCCAAAAACAAGTTATCAATTGTTAGACTTGGAAAATGTAAGCTTGAGTTATAACAGATTAGGAACTTATCCAAGTTTTCTAGACAATAGCCCAAATCTTAAAACTTTATACCTAGATCATAATGCTTTAGAAGAATTACCCAACACTGCCTTTCAAGGCATGAAAGAATTAGAGGTTTTAGACTTGAGTAACAATGTGCTAAAAGAATTAAGTGATGGAATTCAAGATTTGGAGCAACTGAGAAGTTTAGATTTAAGGAATAATCAACTTACTGAACTAAACACCAATTTATCGAAACTCAAGAATTTAAAGTATTTGTATATTGAGGATAATACCCAACCTAAGGAATCATCAGATACTTTTTATTCCTTTCATTATAGGGAGTTAGATTTTTTTAATTATCATTTTCATAGAGACGAAAAGAAGACAGCTGCTCTAAATCGCTTACCTCAATGTAGATGTATCATTGCTGATGAGGAGGAGCATGAAGATATAGACTATAGAACTTATTGGAAACGTCATTATCCTCAACGTTCGGGAAACAGGCTGAAAAACTTCCCAGAAGCTATTCGAGGTTTAGCGAACTTAGAGTATTTAGCTATAGCTAATCAAGATTTTAAAAAATTGCCAAAATGGATAGTAGAGTTAAAGCATTTGAAGCATTTGTCTATAGATTATGAGGTGTTTCAACGATCTAAAAAGTTGCTTAAACAACTTCCTAATTTGCATACAGTGCATCTATTTCATAATGATTTGGATCAGTCCAAAACTGAAAATGTGAAATGGAAGATCTCTCCCAAAATGTTGAAGCAGTTGCAAGAAAAGTGGACTATTCAGAGAATTATGGTTACGGATCATATCGAAATGTATGTGCCTAGACTCGAAGATGGGAAAAATACATATAAAGTATTGGAAACGTTATCTTTGCAGAAGTAGTGATAGATAGAATCTAATAAAACATAATTAACCAAAAACCATAAGTCAAGATGTACAATTTATATCAACGTTTATTCTTTATTGCCCTGCTATATTTACTGAAT
>JAKVCT010000214.1 GCA_022448995.1 Saprospiraceae bacterium | reverse complement strand
TTTGTTAAAAAATATTGATTTGATAGGCTTGTGTTTGATGATATTCTCTACGACAATAATAGCAGTTTTGATAGGAAAAACCAAATTTTACAACTGAAAAAAAATTTTTTTGCATAAAAAACAAAAATCTTCTTTGGTAGACGATTATTTTTAACAAATAATAATTGTTGTTGCGATTTGTTAAATTACTACTTTTGCAATATCAATGTATAATTTATCATAAACACTATAAATCTTAAAGTTGTGTTTCTAAGTGAGTTATAAATATAATAAATTTTATTTGCTTATACTCTATAAAATGAATAAAAAAATATATAGACCCTTACTTTTACCATTTTCTATACTGTATGGAATTATTGTTTTAGTGATACAATGCTTTTATAAATGGGGATTTTTTAAAGTACACAGGGCTAAAATTCCTATCCTAAAAGTTGGAAATTTATCTGTGGGGGGGACAGGTAAAACACCTCATGTTGAATTTCTAGTTAAGCATTTCAGTAGAGCATATCAGATTGTTGTCCTGAGTCGAGGTTATAATCGTAAAACCAAAGGGATACAATGGGTAGAAGCTCAGAGTAAGGCAGAAGATGTAGGAGACGAACCTTTACAGATGAAGCAAAAGTTTCCGAATGTTCCTGTAATCGTATCTGCAAAGAGAGCTGCGGCTTTACCGTTTATTTATCAAAAATATCCACAAACACAGTTAATTATTTTAGATGATGCTATGCAACACTGGGCACTAGCTTCTACCTTGGATATTATGTTAACAACCTATGATCAGCCTTTCTTTGAGGATTATGTTTTGCCTATGGGAAGGCTGAGAGAGTTTAGACAAGGGTACACACGAGCTAACTCAATAATTGTTACCAAGTGTCCATCCAATATGGATCAACAGACACAAAGTAGATATATCCAAAAAATAAGACCCGAGAATTATCAAAAAGTCTATTTTTCTAGTTATGAATATGGCGATCTCTACAGCCTAAGAGCATCTTTACCCCCAATACAAGATTTATCTTCTTGTGTGGTGATTGTTTTAACAGCAATAGCAAATACAAAATATTTAGAGACATATTTCAACAATCGGAGCTTATCTAGTTCGTGGTTGAGGTTTAGAGATCATCACCTATTCTCCAAAAAGGATATAGAACAACTCAAGATGCATTATAAATTAAAACAAGAGTCTACTTCAGATACGGTCTTGATTATTACAACCGAAAAAGATGCGACTAAATTAATTGCTTATGAGAATTTAATCAAAAAATATGAGCTACCTATCTATGTTTTACCAATAAAGATTAGCTTTGTAGGGGGAATAGAATCCTCATTTTTAGCAGATTTAGAACAAAAATTATTCAATGGAACATCTATTTGACAAGGTACAAGAAACGGTGGCTTTTTTGCATGCGTACACACAGTCATTTCAACCACAGGCTGGTATTATATTAGGGACAGGTCTTGGAAATCTAACCGATTCAATAGAAATCACTCATGAAATTCCATATTCAGAGATTCCTCATTTTCCTGTTTCTACTGTAGAAGGACATGCTGGTCGATTAGTTTTTGGAAGGTTAGCTGGCAAGAATATAGTAGCTATGGCAGGGCGTTTTCATTATTACGAGGGCTATTCTATGCAACAAGTTACTTTTCCTATTCGAGTATTAAAATACTTAGGAATTCAGCAGTTATTTATTTCCAATGCTGCAGGGAGTGTTAATGCTCATATGAATGTTGGTGATATTGTATTTATACGAGATCATATCAATTTACAACCCGAGAATCCTCTGAGAGGTAAAAATGATGAACGATTTGGATTACGTTTTCCTGATTTATTAAATTTATATAATAAAAAATTGAATAATAAAGCTTTGCAATTAGCTAAGGAACTAGGAATTCCTGCGCACATAGGAGTCTATGTAGCTACTCAGGGACCTAATTTAGAAACACCTGCAGAGTATCGATTTTTTAATATCATTGGTGGTGATGTAGTTGGTATGTCTACAGTGCCAGAGGTCTTAGTAGCCAAGCACATGCAATTACCAGTTTGGGTAGCTTCTGTAGTTTCCAATAAGTGTTTCCCAATAGAAGAAATTGCAGAGACTACTGTAGAAGAGGTTATTAACGCAGTTGCTCAAACAGAACCTAAATTATCTAAGATTTTAACTCACTTACTAGAAAGTCTATAGAACTTGTGGGAGGAAGTTTAGTAAAATTCAATTTTCTATTGTATTTTTGTGCCTCGAAACTTTTTTAAGTCAAGAGCTGTTGGGAGAAAAGATAAAGTATAGACTGATTAATTTATCCTAACATACTATATATATAATAATAGGAATCATGAAATTACCATTTTGCATAAAAATACCTTAGCTTCTCCAGCTACTTTCTAATTTATTCAGATAATGAATAAATCAGTTTTCCTATTAATCCCATCTTATTTAAACTAATCCTTAGTCCACAAAATTTTTCTTGGTCATAATAATAAGGCTTAACAAAATCTTGAGCTTTTAGAGAAGAATCGCGGACTGTTCATAATCATAAAATAATCATGTTAGATAAATTAGTTGCTATCAAAGAAAAGTTTGAGTATCTGCAACAACAACTGTCTGATCCTGATGTAACAAGCGACTTGAAGCGTTACATGAAGGTCAATAAAGAATATAAAAAAGTAGAGCCCTTGGCTATTGCTCATGATGAGTACAAGGAGCTCTTGGATAGAATTGCAGAAGCCAAAGAGATTTTAGCTGATGAGGAAGATGCTGAAATGAAAGAAATGGCACAAATGGAATTGGATGAATTGCAACCAATTCTAGCCACTAAAGAAGAAGAAATCAAGGTCTTACTCATCCCGAAAGATCCAGAAGATGAGAAGGATGTTACCCTAGAAATCCGTTCGGGAACTGGAGGTGATGAGGCGGCTATCTTTGCTGGAGATTTACTTCGTATGTATGAGCGTTATATTGACCGTGCAGGTTGGAAGAAAGAGTACATTGCAATGACTGCAAGTAGCTCTGGTGGATATAGTAAGGTGATTCTACAAATCACTGGTGATGACGTTTACGGTAAATTGAAGTATGAATCTGGAACACATCGTGTACAGCGTATTCCGCAAACGGAATCTCAAGGGCGTGTACATACTTCAGCTGCTACTGTGGCTGTAATGCCAATCTTCGAAATGGAAGATGTGGAGATTAACAAGGCTGATTTAGAGTGGGATACTTTCCGTGCAAGTGGTGCAGGTGGACAGCACGTAAATAAGACGGAATCTGCTGTACGTGTGACGCATCGACCTACAGGCGTAGTGGTAGAGTGTCAAGATGGTCGTTCTCAGTTGAAAAACCGTGAGATTGCTTTACAGAAATTATATGCGCGTTTGTACGAATTGCAAAAGAAAGAGCACGAAGATAGTATCTCTGCTTTGCGTAAAACGCTAGTGGTTTCGGGTGACCGTTCTGCTAAAATCCGTACCTATAACTATCCGCAAAATCGGGTGACGGATCATCGCATCAACTTCACCAAGTATAATTTAACAGATGTAGTTGATGGTCGAGTGGATGAGTTCATCGAAGCACTACAAGTGGCCAGCAATGCTGAACGCTTGAAAGCTACCGAAGATGAATAAAAGAATAAAAAAAAGACCTTGCAGGTTTCTAGAACCTACAAGGTCTTTTTTTTATTCTTTTTACAAACTCGAAATAAATTCTTTAACTGTTTGTCGAGTTTCTGTTCTAGCTTGCATATCCTTCACTTGCGGTTTCCCATCCTGCATCTCCGATTCGCCAATAATCATTACATACGGAATATTACGTGCATCAGGATACTTCAACTTCTTCGCTAATTTCTTAGGATTCACCACATCAGGAAAAACCTCAGTAGCAACATTCGCTTTACGCAATTGCTGAGCAACTTTGAAACTATATTTCAACTCATCCTCACCCATTGCCATCACAAGCACCTTTGTCGTATTGAAATCTTCGTCATTGAACAAGTTCAAATCTTCTAAAACATCATAAATTCGATCCGCTCCAAAAGAAACACCAACACCAGAAACACCTTTCCAACCAAAGATACCAGTCAAGTTTGCATAACGACCACCACCACCAATGCTGCCCATTTTAATTTTCTCTTGTCCCTCAGCATTAGTATCCACAATTACCTCATAAATACAACCTGTATAATAACTCAAGCCACGCGCCAAAGAAAAATCAATCAATAACTGATTTTTAAACTCATAGCCATCCAGGAAACTCAAAACTTCTTGCAACTCCTCAATTCCTTGTTGTGCAACTTCTACTTCTCCAACCAACTGAGTCAATTCTTCTAAGGTAGAACATTCGATAAAGGCTTTCGCTTTCGCAATCGCTTCCTCATCCAATCCTAATCCAGCCAATTCCTTAGCCACACCATCCCAAGCAATCTTATCTAACTTATCAATAATAACTACAATAGTTTGGAATAAATCTGGGTGACCGCAATAAGCAGCCAAACCTTCTAGCAACTTTCTATTATTAATACGAATAACAACCTCCAAACCAAATGCTGCAAAAGCTTGATCATAAATCTGAGCTAATTCTGCTTCATACAATAAAGAGTCTGATCCAATTACATCCACATCACACTGATAGAATTCACAATATCTACCTTTCTGCGGATTATCACCACGCCAAACATTCTGAATTTGGTAACGCTTGAAAGGTAATTTTATCTCATTTCTGTGCATTACTGCATAACGCGCAAAAGGAACCGTCAAATCATAACGTAAACCTTTATCTGACGCTGCAGGGATGAAACTGTCAGGATGGTATTGTTGCAAAGAAGCTAAAGTTGTTTCAATATCATAATCACCTTTCTGATTACCAGAATGCTTTTCCTTAAGATTACTTAGAAGATTTTTATTTCTTCTAATCTTATATAATAACTTATCACCTTCTTCTCCATACTTACCTTCCAGAGTGGATAGCTGTTCGATAGCTGGAGTTTCAATAGGTTGGAATCCAAAATTCACAAAAATTTTCCGTAATGTATTATATATATAATTACGACGATTCACTTCTAAAGGACTAAAATCTCTAGTACCTCCTACGCGTTTTGGTTTCATTTGATTAATTTAAGTTTCTTTTGCCTCTAATCCTTGATCTTTTTTATCAAAAATCGCAGATTATGTATTATTATAATATAATGTACACTAAACCTTAATAAATCTTTTCTCTAAAAGATTCCCAAGATTACAACTGTACAATTTTTTTGTCAAAAAATGCTAAGCACAGCAAAAATAATTTATTTTTGGACAACTTCCCTACAAAGATTCTGTACCTTTGCAGAAATAGGCTGAGTTTGTTGGGGATATCATACAATATTGAATATCCATTAAACATATTCTTAGAATGATTAATCTAAATAATAAAAAATTTAAGGCGCTTTCTAATAGTTCTAACGGAGAAGTAGGGGAGGAGACTTACTTTCATTATTACCAAAAAAAAGATATTATCTGGGCAGAATATCAAGGAGGTGATATCATAAAAGGAACTTTAGTTGGAAAGATCATTCATGATCAGTTAGAATTTTCTTATCAACATATCAACCACGAACGTAAGGTGATGACAGGAAATTGTACTTCGGTTCCTCTGGTTCTAGAAAATGGAAAAATCCAATTAGAGGAAACTTGGCAATGGACTTGTGGAGATTTTAGCTCAGGTACTTCAACTTTAGTAGAAATCTAAATATATTAAATTGAATAGTTGTTAGATAATATTTTATTATTGATGATACATGTGAACAGATTTTATATAACTTTATAGACTTTCAAGGTTATCATGTGGAATATATCATCCGTCACATTACATGACAATGTACTAATCAGTATTTTAGAGTTTTTTAACCACTTCATTATTGAGCTAAGTGGGCAAAAGAGATCCATAAGTGTATTTGACTACTTATCTTAATATATCATACAATAGTATATGAAGCGAAAGCTTCACTGAGCCATCGAGGGTTCACAAAAAATTGATAATCAATAATAAGTGAAAATAGATTTTTTGTAAGTCAATTTGCATAAAAAATTGATAATCAATTGTTAAAGACAGTCGTAGTTGTTGATTTCTAATTGAAATTAACAACTTTACGAACTATTAATCATAATATTATAGACAAATGCTACTTGAAGAAAAATCTAGTCGTTTACAAATACTCGAACGAGAAATTAAGAGAAAAGGAGATTGGTTTATTTCAGCTACTGAAACAGTCCAAAACGAAGGCGTTTCTAATTACCCTATACTTATTGCACACCAAAATGCAGAAATCGGCATAGGATTAGTAGTCATAGACTCTCAAAAAGAAAATCTTTATTGGAACTACAATCTAACCACCTTAGAAGAGTTAGCAACTAAAAAAATAATCGGTGCTGACAGAATTGATGATTTTCGACATCTATATAAAAGCAAAACGGATCATTTCTGTGTCTTTTTATTAGAGGAGGAAAGTCAATTTATATTCATACCTTATCCTAAATAAATAGCTTACTGGATACAATATTTATATCCACCAATCAAAATAAACTTGTTACCTTGTCTACTGAGTTCTTGAGTTTCTTACAAAAATTCTAATCTTTTTTTGCTTTTTAAAAAAATGCAAGGCAACAAATCAATTTTAACGTTCGTTATCAAAATACTTGTGCTATATGCAGGCACACGCTTTTTTTTAACAAAAAATAAACAGCTCTGAAAATATTTAATTAGTTTTGGAGTCATTTGTAAAAGTGGTAATACATAAGTATGGTAAAGACTTTTTACACATTTGATGTGAAAGCAAAATTATTTGACCCTATGTTTCGTTGTAAAAATCTGTGTGTTTATTTCACCAACCTAGTCCTCGTGGCTGCTTGTATGATGTTCTCATCACAAGAAGCCAAAGCAACTCATGCTATGGGGGGGGACCTAACCTATACGTGTATAGGTCCTAATCAGTATCAGATATCATTGAGCATATACCGTGACTGTAACGGTATTGGACTCGGTGGTGGTGCTACTCTGAACTACAGCTCCGCATGTGCCGGAGTAAATGCTAACCTCAATCTGGTTCGACAGAGCCAGACTGAACTGAACAATATACTGTGTCCAACAGCAAATAGTGCTTGTAGTGGATCAGGAAATATCGGTGTAGAACAGCATATCTACACAGGGATATTAAATCTACCTGCTGGTTGTGATGACTGGATCATCTCTTGGAGATTGTGTTGTCGTAACCTCGCAATTACAACATTGAATAATGGTAATGCAGATGCGATGTATGTTGAGGACTTAATCGATAATACGGTTACGCCTTGTAACAACTCGCCTATTTTTGGTAACCTACCTACAGTATTTACTTGTATCGGTCAACCAGTATTCTATAATCACGGTGCATTTGACCCTGATGGGGATCAATTAGTTTACTCTTTAGTAAACTGTTTGGAAGATGACGGTGATGTTGTAGAATATGTTGGTGGTATTAATACTGCACCAAACGGTGCAAATCCTTTGGTAAACACAGTTTCTGGTGTTAACTTAGATCCAAATACTGGGGCAATCACCTTTACTCCGACCGCTGCTGAGGCAGGGATCGTTTGTGTTTTGGTAGAGGAGTTTCGAAATGGTGTCCTTATCGGATCCATTGTTCGAGATATTCAGTTTACCACAATTAATTGTAATAATAATCTTCCTACGGTTACTGGGGTTAATGGGGCCACAGGTGGTGGTATCATTGATTATCAAACTTCGTCCTGCTTTAATCAGCAATTGTGTTTTGATGTAACAGGTACAGATGGTGATGCCGGTCAGAATTTGACAATGATCTGGAACGGTGCAATTCCTGGAGCGACTTTCGTAACGACGCCTCCAGGTAATCCTATTACAGGTACTTTCTGTTGGACACCTACTGCTGCTGATACAGGACAACATACCTTTACTGTGACAATTTTCGATGATGATTGTCCGCTTTTGGGTTCTAATACATTTACTTATACCATCAATGTGATTAGTAATCCGAATGATCCTGTAGATGCAGGATTGGATCAGATTATTTGTGAAGGAGAAACTGTGAGCTTAGCCGCTGTCTCTTCTGCAGGTAATATAGATCGGTATGAATGGTCTCCAGCTCTACCTGATATGACCAATCCAAATAATGCAACTACTGATGTGACTCCTGCAGCTACAACTACTTATACGGTTACTCTCTATTATTTAGATGGTTGTACATCTACGGATGATGTCACTGTAGAAGTTATTACGGATCCTGTTGTAGATGTTTCTCCCAATAATGCAAATGTTTGTGAGGGATCAGTCGTAACCTTAACCGGAGTTACTGATGTTGCAGGTATGGATTTCAATTGGTATGATGTAAGTAATAACTTACTCGCCTCTGGAAATATGGCAGGTACTGCATCCACAACTCTAGATGTTACTACTTCTAGTCCTGGTCCTACTATAGACACTTTCTACTTTGAGGTAACTAATCCTATTACTGGATGTACTACTGTAGATACTTCTGTCTTATTAGTAGGTCAGCCAAATCCAGATCCAGCTTGTATCAATATCTATGTGAATACAACAGGACTTGATAATGCTAGTGGTACTCAGTTAGATCCTACCAACTTGAGAGAAGCGCTCCGTAGAGTGCAGTGTAACAATGCTGTAATCAAAATGGCAACAGGTACTTATAATATAGATACTGTTGTTACTCTTAGAAGTTATGTAACCATTGAAGGTGGTTTCTTGGAAACTTCGCTTTGGACAAAAACTAGTTTAGCGGGGGCTACTACTATCAATCGTACTGCACTTAATCCTGATGGAGTAGGTACAGTATCGCCTCGTTTAGTAATGTTCGAGGGGAATGGAGCTACCAATTTCCGTATTCAGGATGTAACTATTACTACTGTTGATGGTAGTGCTACTGCTGTTCCTGGTATGTGTACTTATGGTATACATCTACAAAATTGTTCTAATTATGATATAACTCGTGTACAGATCCAAGCCGGAAATGCAGAAGATGGTAATGGACGTAACTTTGACCCTACTGCTTTCGATGGTGTTGATGGTCTTAATGGTGCTGA
>JAKVCT010000213.1 GCA_022448995.1 Saprospiraceae bacterium | reverse complement strand
AATTTCTTTTTTTGAATTCAGTGTTTTACCCGAAAAAAGGTCAGGTCAAGCCAAAAAATGGAGCTCAGTTTCTCTAAAAGCTTAGCAAAATCTACCCAACTAGGTTAAGCGGACTATATGGGTTGTCAGCAACAAAGAAGGACGAACATTGACGTTCCGAAGGTAGCTTCTTCGATGTCCGAACATGATAATCAATTGAAAGTGAATAAACTAGAATCCTGTAAGCCTGTAACACAAGTACGAGTTGTCCAGATTAAGGTGAGTTAGAAGAAGTAGTCAATGAGGATAATTGTTAGCTTCGCTGAGTCCTTCGGGGTTTTTGCCTTATTCAGCATCAAAAATCCTAATTTACTTATTCTATAACTAATTATGGCCACCTACTTACTTACTTATAAACATCTATAGCTTGTTGATTATCAATTTACTTATCTAATGCTGAACCTCCCTACTTAAAAAGGTATATTTACAGAATTGTAAATATACCTTTTTTATATTATCCTTGGTTCGTTTCTAATAAAGAGTGATTAAGCATTTTGGATGAAAAACACACCATAAAATACTTATCTAATCTTTACAACTAATAGTTCGTTGATCTTTTAATTATCAGTTAGTTAGAGATTCTAAAAGGCTCTACACAGTTAAAAACCTACGAACTATTGTTCAACGAAAGATTGCTATTATAGTAATTCCTACATTAACCCTAAAGGCTTAGCAAACTTCATCATTTCACCTAAGTTACTGATTTTCAACTTACCAGTAAACACAGCCATTTGTGGATTACGCTTCTTCTGAACTACCTCTACCAATATTTTGTTGGTAGTTGTAATTTTACATTTTGCTTCATCATGAAAACCTTCCTTTACTTCTGCTGTGCCATCTTTTAAGATTGCAGTAAACTGTCCTCCACCTTCACCAGAAACATCAAAGTGAAAAACGGTTTCCTTATCTCCCAATGCTTCAGGGTTTACACGCTCTGGAAGGCTCATCAAAAAGTCCTTTGCCGTTAAATCTGACATAATACTTAATTTAATACATAGTTTGCCAATTCTTTTTTTGATCTTAAAGCTGTTAAAAAATTCATCATAGAATAAGAGCTAAGTACTTGAAAGCCACAACGAAACTCAATCTAAGTATCCTAACTAAAACTACAGCAGTAGAAATAGCTAAGGTGTTAAGCTTCCAATAACCTATACGAACCCCCGTGAAGGATTTTCAAACAACGCTTAATAAGTCCATAGAATAAAATTGTTGCAAACTAATTGGTCATCTAAAATTTAATTTATCTCTCTAGAATCATATGGATTCTTTGCGACCTAAATATAACGATTCTTTACAAAGTCTACAAAACTATTTTGGGGATTGGCCTCATAAACTATAGGGATTATCCCTTTTGTAAATATAAGAATGCTTTCCCTAAGTAATCAACAATATCTCCAGCAGTCATTCCCTCTTGGCTATAATCAATAGCTGCTAAATCTCCAGCTAAACCATGTAAATAAACCCCCAAGAGTACCGCTTCCTCCGGTGTGTAACCTTGTGCTAACAACCCTACCAAAATTCCGGTCAGTACATCTCCACTTCCTGCAGTTCCCATACCGGGATTTCCAGTCGAGTTAAAATAACAAGTTCCATCAGGCGTAGCAATACAACTGTTAGCTCCTTTTAGTACAATATACACCCCCAATTCTTGAGCTTTTTGTCGTTGTAGACGATTTCGTTCAAAATTATTGTACGTTTTACCAAATAACCGTTCAAATTCTTTAGGGTGAGGTGTTAATATACTGTCTTTAGGAATATACTCTAACCAATCTCTACTTTGCCCTAAGATATTCAGCGCATCTGCATCTAGAATTGTAGGCTTATCTGTATTTTTGAGTACATAGCACAAAGCATTTCTTGTTTTATTCTTGGTACTCAAGCCACAACCTAAGCCCAATACAGAGTACTTGTGTAATTCATATACTCGTGTAAAGATATACTCATCTTCATCTAAACTTACCATTGCCTCAGGCACAGCTGTTTGCATTACATCATAACCACAGGTAGGCACATGAACAGTGACTAGCCCTACACCTGCACGCAAACAAGCTCTAGTTGCAAGAATAGCAGCTCCCATCTTGCCGTAACTTCCCATGATCAATAATGCATGTCCAAAAACACCTTTATGGGCAAACTTTCCTCGCCTCTTCATAAAGGATTCAACCATATCTTGGGTTAGAAAATAGTTTTTAGATTCTGTATTACGAATAAAAGCTCTATCTAAGCCAATTGAAGCATAGTTAAATTCCCCCACCCTGTAGTAGTTCTCAGGGAAGAAAAAACTAAGCTTTGGTAATTCAAAAGAAAAGGTATAATCTGCTTGTATAGTACTCCCCTCTGTCACTTGGTCTGCAAACACTCCGGTTGGAATATCAACTGCAACAGTTACATTATTACATTCATTAAGAAATTGAACAATCTCAAGAAGTTCCCCACTCAGCTCTCTGCTCAACCCAGAGCCTAAAATAGCATCTATTAGGATTTCTTCATCTCCGAATACAGGCAGCTCATCTACAGAACTTACCCACTGTAAGGGAATTGTTTTGATTTCTTGTAATCGCTCTAAATTTTCTCGAAAATCCTCACTAGAATTATCGGTTAAGTCAATTACAAAAACAGCAATATCATATCCTAAAGCTCCTAATAACCGAGCAATTGCTAAGCCATCTCCCCCATTATTTCCTTTTCCCACTACTACACTGACCATTTCGTAATACTTCTTGGAAAATTTGTTAGAAAACCAATCCACAAAGGCTTGGCTAGCTCTCTCCATCAAGTCAATTGACGCAATAGGTTCATGTCTAATTGTATAAGCATCTGCTTGTCTAAGCTGTTCAGCTGATAATATTTTCATAGTTTTTTTTATTCGTTATCTAGTTGTCCATTTTTTTGGGGAAGGATAAACTGAGCTGATATTTTTTATCATTTTTTTTGATTCCATTGGTGAATTTATTCAATAAATAATTCTTTACCAAAAGAATTGAAAAAAAGGTCTTTTAATTTTGATATTTTATCGTTAGCTCCATAAAAAGATACACAACTTATGGTATAGGCGGTATTTCCAATTGTAATACAACGAACATAAAATATTTCCTGTCCTGCAGTTAAGGTAGCTTCCGCACTAGGATACAAATCCAAGGCATCAAAATACTGAATATCGTCTATTTTAGCTTCTATTTCTTTTGCTAAATCTTCAAAAACTGCTTTGCAATAGTTTTGACGTTCTGCTCTATTCTCTATAAATACAGAATCCTTAGAAAGATCTACTTTACTGAGTACTAAGGCGTATTTATTCCGCTCAATTTTATAAATTTTTTGTTTTTTTCGGCTGTAATTACGGATAGTAGGTTTTTTGGGAAACGCAATATAATATCCTTTTTCATCTACTAATGTCTTATGCCATTGAGTGGGAACTGTTCCTTGTGGTACTCCCCCAGTGTCTAATACACTGATTAACAAATCTAAGCTGTCCTTTTCTAAAGAATCTACCTTTGTAGCAGTAGTCAGATGAGATTCATGGTTAGTATTAGTACAAGAAAAACTTGAGTAAGCCAAGCTAATAACTAGGCTAATAAAATAAAATAAGGGTTGTTTTAGTTGAGTCATCTTCATATGAAGTGTATAACCAATTGATACTTAAGCGCTGAAGTTGTCTAAGAATTAGATTTAATACTAATACAGCGCTTAAGAAATTCCGAAAGCAAAAAAATATGGATTAAGACCTAAGTCCTAATCCATACTTCACAAATATACATGTAAATATTCTGAATTCCTACATTTCGGGAAGGCTTGGTGACGATGATGTCGTAATTCTTTCTTTCGGCAATCCTTCCAAAGAAGAAGGTTGCCAAGGATAACCTGGTGCAAACCACCATAAAGTCCCATCAGATAAAGTTGCTACATAACGTGTATCATTTTCCTTATTATAAGCTACTAGTTGCATGATAGATAAACCTTTAGGCAATCCCTCTATTGAAGAGGCCTGCCAGGGATAACCTGGTGCAAACCACCAAACAGTGTTATCTTCTAAAGCGATTACATAACGCGTTCCATCAGATTTGATATAAGCAGAAAATGTTTTAATCACTGCTCCTTCTGGTAAACCTGCCATTGAAGAAGCTTGCCAAGGATAACCTGGTGCAAACCACCAAACTGTATTGTCTTCTAAAACAACTACATAACGTGTGTCTCCATCAGGGCGTGCATAAGCTGTAAAAATCTTTATTTTATTCATTACACTTTATTTAATAGCCTAAAATTATTGAAAATCTTGAATTTCGTCAACTATTCAAATAGTAGAATTTATTAAGTAGCTAGTGCGAAGAAGCTCTGTATAATTCTATTCTCAATAAACTTCGGTGAATAGAATAAATTTGTGTTAGATCTTACTGAGCTTTCTTAGCCTTGATACTACAACCAATAGCTTTGGTATAATCCGGACTTGGTGCTTCCCCTTTAATTACGGCATCCAAAGCATCAGCTAAATAATTCTTTTCTACTTTTTCAGGCTCCTTGTGATTATCATCAATTGCACCAATATATTTAACGACTAATCCTGCATCTTCCTTAGAAAGTACATAGCAATGTGGTGTGCGCATTGCTCCATATTGAGGATAAACTTTCTGTCCTTCATCAAACAAGTAAGGGAAAGTAAATCCTTTTTCTTTGGATCTTTCGATCATTTTCTCAAAACTATCATTTGGAGCAACCTCTGGATCATTTGGGTTGATGGCTACTACAGGATATCCTTGTGCTTTGTATTTTTTGTCTAATTCTATCAAACGATCTTCATAAGCAACTGAAAAAGGGCAATGATTACAAGTGAAAACAACTACGCAACCTTTGGCATCAGCTAAGTTTGCTGCTATTGAAAAATTTTGACCGTCAACATTTTTCAGTTCAAAATCAACTGCTACATCACCTACCTTATATCCTTGTTTAGTTTCCTTTTCTATCTTAGATGCAGGTGGATTATCAGGAGTAGCCTGATCTTTCTGCTCTTCTTGATTGGTAGTAGCATTTGCTTCAGGTTGAGGTGTTGAGTTATCCCCCGAGCAAGCGGTTGTTAATAACAATAAAATACTACTAAGTAACAATAGGGCTGTTATCTGTTTTAACATTCTAAATATTGTTTTTTGATTTATAAAATTAGTTATGGTTAGCTACTTATATGCGAAATGAATCGACTATTTTATCCCCAGCTTTAACTTCGTTAATTGCCTAGACCTTAGTTCGTAGATTCTAGAAGGATATAATTATCAATCAGTGATAAAACCTACAAACTGTTATCTATAATAGTCTTTGTTTTTATTGTTGAAGAGTTTGGCTGAACATCCAATTCATTAGCTCAGGTTCCTGAAAAGCAGGCTTCCAACTCCCATGCCCTACATCCCTATATTCAGTATATTTTATAGACTGTCCACCAGCCTCTTTGATGGCTCTCACCATTCCTCGTGTCCTAGAGGGTTTGACCAAACGATCTTTGCCACCATGAAAAGCCCAGATAGGCATCGTAGTTAACACAGAAGCTAAGCCCAAATCTGCCCCACCACAAATAGGTACTGCAGCTGCAAATCTGTTTGGATATCTAGAAATCAAATCCCAAGTTCCAAATCCTCCCATAGATAGTCCCATAACATAAATACGATTAGGATCTACAGGATAATTCTCTTGTACTTCATCTAATAACAATAAAAGAGATTGCATTGGATCAGAAGGGGTTTCTGGTTGAACATGTGATAATAATGTCCAGTCTGTCTCTACCCAGCGTTTATCCTTAGGACACTGAGGCACTAAAACAAAAGCAGGATATTGCAATAAGTTTTCTTCTTTATTAAAGATTGGTAGAATGTGCGTCAAAGTAATCTCATTATCCGTTCCTCGCTCTCCAGCTCCATGTAGAAAAATGACCAGGGGATATGTTTGAGCATCTCTAGTTTTTTGTCCCTCATAAGCATAGGGCTTGAGAAAACGATAAGGCATCGCCTGTTTAGTATTCTCCTGAAAAATATGTTTTTCGAAGTTGGGTGGTGGGACCTCTATATTGTTGACACTATTGGTCAGACAGAGTAACATGAGAATTGATAGTTGATCCATATGATTATTTCTATACTAAAATTTACTACTACTCTTACTAACAATTTCGGCATAATCTGGTCTATCAGCCGCACTGTTATGAATGAACTTTTCTACAACCTTGCAATTTTTTAATACGAATATTCCGGGCATTCGAGTGTAATCTCCCAAGCCTTTTTTAGCAATTGGTCGTCCACGTCCATCAATCAAAGCAGCTTTGAATCCCCTCAGCCAGACTTTCAGGCCATAAAGTTGTAAAAAAGAACCTCTAGACACGCCAAAATACTCGTACAAGCTGCAGTCAGGATCTGAAATATGAGAAATCCCCATCAGATCGTATTGCTCAAAAAACGATTCTGCAACATCCTCAGAAGACATGTGCACCATGATTAATTCCATATTTCGGCTAGCAAGAGCATCCTTAATATCTGTTAAATCTGATAATGTCTCTCTGCAGAATGTGCAACCAAAGTGCCTGAGAAAAACCAACATAATGGTTTTTTTCTCTGATAAAGTTCTCAGGTCTTGATCTTTGTTTGTAAATATTGCTTCTAAAATCTCGGGATCTAAATCCATAGGCCATTAGGATAGTGAGTATGATGATTATTCTAGCTCAATCGAATTCACACACTCACAAATTATGTAAATAATAGAGTCTAAATAAAAAACTTATAAAACTTAGTAAACCAGCCTAGATTGACACAATGCAAACTAGAATTTACCTGTAACTAACTCTTACAACTATTGTGTTAGAAAATTGTTCTGTCACAGTGACTTAAAATTACCTTAAAATCATTTTTTTCGTCTATAATCTACTGTTTAAGGCAAAAATTTAGATGTAACGACATCATATTATGATTTTTTTAATTAATTTAAGCTCACACAAATTAATCAAAATCTGTGTAAAAACAAGCAACTATGTCTATATAGTTATTCAAGAATTACCTTCTTGTTCGCAAAGCTATTTGTTTTGCTAATTTATGATTTTGATTAGGTAGCAAAAAAATAAGCCAAAGTTTTAGACATACGTTCTAAAACTTTGGCTTCAAATTTATTAGACTCTAGCTTAATATTAAGAATTAAGAGAGAATAATCAAGATATTATTTTCCGGGATCCGAGACTTAGAATCCAGCAGCAGTATCATCTTCATTAACTTCTGTTGGAACCTCTTTAACATGTACCATTAGTACATTATCGATCAAAGAGATTTCGCGAGCTGCACTCACAGGATCATCTAAAGACGAGTTAGGTTCTAATACTAAACCTTCACTATACTCATCTAATTCAAATTGCTTAGTAATTACTAATTCATAAGATTCTAATAAACCATTGAATTTGTCGTCACCTGTTTTAGCATACTCACCAGTAGAAAAAATTTCTGCCCAATCAGCACTTGATTCATAAAGTACAACTAAATTCAAATTCATAGTGCCATCTTCTTCGCTAAGATTGGCTAGTGTGGATAGATCCATATCTGAATCCCCTGCTGCAAAAGCTGCTTTGGTCTTACCATAAATAGCAGTTGCTTTTTCAAATTTAGCTTTTATTTCAGCAGATAACTTTTCTGCTTTCAAGCTACGTGTATTATCTAATGATGATGTATCAACTTTTTGGTTTTTATCAGAAGAACAAGAGCTAAAAGAAAATACCGCAACGACAGCTATTAGGAGACTAAGGCTAAAAAAGTTCTTGATACCTTTCATTTTATTAAGTGTTTTATATCAGATATAAGTAGTTAATTAATTTTATTCGATTTGTTTGTATGTCGTTTATGACAAAAAAACAAAAAGTGTTACCGAAGATATTCAAAAAAGTCTGTAAACGAAACAAAAAAAGAATTTATCTCGCTGAAGCAGTTTAAAAACTATTCTACAACTGAAAAATTCATAAATCTAACTCATTCTTACAAGAACTTGAACCATCTGAAGTAATTTACTTGAGTTATTTGGATAGCTATTTCTCATAGTTATAACGCATTAGCTATACATCAACTATACGCAAAAAGATTCCTAAAAGTTGGCATTTATAGATTTTTTTTACGAAAAAGAGCAAAAAACCTGTACATTATAATTATTTGCAGCAATTTTCTTTCGAAACAATAAAAATATGAAACAATTTGCACTCCTTCTCTTTTTGATTAGCTCTTTAGGTGCGACTTTTGGTCGCTTACTAGATGATCCTATAGCAGGCTACTGCGATTATATATTCAAACCCTTCATTATTCCTGCCTTAGCCTTATATTTCTACACAAAAAATAAAAAGCAACATCCAGATAAAACATCCATTCGTTTATTCTTCTTTGGGTTACTTTTTGCTTGGGGAGGCGATCTCCTATTAATGTTTGCCAATGGAAGTCGCTACAATCAGCTTTTCTTCTTGTCAGGCTTGGGAAGTTTTCTGGTGATGCAACTGTTTTATATTCTCAGTTACCAATCAACCAATCATACAAAAGAAAGGGGACTTATTGCCAAACAACCATTTTATGCGCTCCCATTTATTGCCATAGGTGTTGGCTTTTATATCATTGCTTTCCCATCACTAGACTTAGTTTTAGGAATAGCTGTAGCCATATATGCCTGTGCTTTAGTAAGCATGGTCTTAGCTGCTATCAACAGAGGCGATCGAGTCCCTAAAGATAGTTTTTGGTTGGTTTCCGTTGGTGCTTTCTTGTTTATGATCTCAGATATGATGATTGGACTCAATAAATTTGTTGCTCCTTTTGCTAATGCAGGCGTTTATATTTTATTTACTTATTGCCTAGGACAGTATATGATTGTAGAGGGACTTGTAAGAGAATTTGAAATGAAGAAATCAACAAGTTAATTCATTGGATATATAAGTAAGTAAGTAGGTGGACATAAGTGGATAGCCACAATTAATTTGTATTTAATCAGCCTTTTTGTGGATAGGTTTGCTTCGCAGAGCACTTCGGGGTTCAGTATTAAGCATATTTTTTCCCTCACCTTTTGCCATTGCTGCAA
>JAKVCT010000212.1 GCA_022448995.1 Saprospiraceae bacterium | reverse complement strand
TGTACATTGATCCAGTCATATTGAGTTTTACCCAAAGACTCACGAACACGGTCACCAAATTGAGTCATTTCTACTAAAGAACCATCTTCTTCTTGACGGATTAATGGATCATAAGTTTCATAGTAACGCTCAGTAAAAGGATTGTAGAACTCACCTCCGTTTGGACGCTCTAAGTCGGTTACTAAGCTCAAGTGTGAGTTAGCACTCTGATCAGCTAATGTCCACAAGTTAGTTGGTGCAATAGAATAAGAACGAGAAATACGTTGCTCATAAACACCACCTAAAGAAATAGAGTGACGAATAAGACTCTTTTGTTGGTTAGAAACTAAATCAAAGTTTGCTCTAATTGTACCACGAATCTGATTTTGATTAGACTTAGCAAAAGACTCTCCTAAAGTAGTAGTACTACCGTTGTTATGAGGAGATGTAAATAAACCAAATACACTTTCACGATTCGTAACAAAACGACCATTTACGATCTCAAACTGATCAATATTAGTAATGTCAGCAGGATCTATTAAATTATTGTAAGCAGCCAAACCAGGATTGATATTCGGATCAGCTTCATAACCATTAAACTGGATATTATAAGCAGCATGACCAAATACAGGTACTTCACCTAAAGTATCCCCCACAGAGTTTACAATTACATTAGTATCAATAGTACCTAATGTTGGAGCTAAACTTCTGTAGAATTTACCAATATAACCATAATTGAATAAGTTATCTCCATAACGAGGATCTTCTCGTGAAAAGTTGATCTGAGAATAATCTCCCTGTAACTCATAACTAAAGTTTTGGAATACAGGTTGTAATTTAACTACAGAATCCTGTTCCTCATCATCAGATTTTTCTATAGTGGTAGATGATACTGTATGACGGAAACGACCATAGGCACGCCAAATAGTTTGTTGGAATCTAGGGTTAAAGTCCGTATTAAATAAAATATCTGTAGTTCCTTGACTAAAACCATATCGTTGTTGGATCTGACCACCAGCAACTACGTAGAAATCATCTGAAGGTTTGAAATCAAGCTTTAGATTTCCCATAGCCGTATGATTACGACCATTTGGGCGTACTTTGACACGCTCAATAGAAGCCTCTGTCAAGGTATCTGAAGCAAAAACAATATTTCCTGCATCACTCAATACCAAAGGATTTGCTAAGATTTGATCTTTCACATCATCCTTTAACTTGTACCAACCTAAAGCAGAAGGGTCAGAGTCTAAGTTTGTGCTATACAATCCAGCTAAACGAAAACCTAAGATTGTTTTACGTTTTACAGTACTATCAGCCTTCATTATAGTGTCACCATCTATTACTAATGGTTGACTGATGATTGGTCCAGCAAAACCTAAATCTACACGACTAGCAGCAAAGCCATCCAAAAACTGAGAAGTTTCCATCTGTATACCTCCTGTAAATTCATTAGAAGGTCCCTTAGTAATAATATTGGTGATTGCACCAGTAGCATCCCCATACTCTGCAGGTATCCCACTAGTAATTACTTGAATTTGCTCAATTTCAGTCTCAGGAATACCAAAACTTCCACCTAACACACGAACACCATCTACATAAATATCATTTGACGAAGGACGACTACCGTTGGAACTTATGGGTTCTCCCTCATCTGCTTGGTTAACCCCAGCAGTAGTTGCTTGTACAGCATCAATACCACGAGTTGTCATACGATCTACATCTTCAGCTCCTAGTGTTTGTCCACCTCCCATCTGACTCTGATCAACAAGCTTGATCTTATGTTCTATAACGACAACTGTAGTAAGTATTGTCTTAGAATTAGGATCATCTGGATCTAATTTCACCTCAGGAAATTCTAGATCAACGATCTCGATTCTACCCACACGAACAGGCACACCAGTAATTCGCGTACTCTGTAAACCGACATAACTGATCTCAATATCATAAGTTCCCGCACTAATGTTAGAGAAGTTATAATTACCATCATAATCAGCTTCAGTTCCTGTGACAAGAACTCCGTCTTGATACAAAATTACAGCTGCCATAGGTACAGTCTCTCCAGTGTTTGCGTCTTTAACCACCCCCTGCAAACTACCGGTAGTTTGAGCGAGTAGGCTTCCGACGCCTGTAAAGAGCAGTACCATCGCAATTAAATATCGAACCATAACCACATTTTAAATTTAAGCGTTTAGAAAATTAAATATCATACATTCATTTATTTACAAAAAAGTAGTATATCCATTATTACTTTGGTTTTTTGTAACAGAAATACACTCAGTAAGTGTAAGCATTTGTATCAGACTTAGCGAAACATTCGTTGGATATCTTCTGCTTCCAGTGTTTGACCACCTTCCATTCGCTCTCGGTCATAAGGAGGGATTTTGAACCATACATAGCAATGACTATATCCACAATCATGTTGCGTTGGAACGGGAAGAAGCTCTGGAAAAATAAGATCCAAGACAATTTCCTCCTTAATCTCTACCTCCTCTCTAAATGTTGGCAACCCCACATAACTAGTTTCCACATCGTACGTCCCATGAACTATATCTTCTAATAAGAAATTACCATCAAAATCGGTCTCTGTATCTGTTACTAGAGCTCCATCTTGATATAAAATTATAACTGCTAGTGGAACTGTTTCTCCTGTTGTCCCGTCTTTGACAACTCCTCGAATGTTTGCTGTTTTTTGGTCTTGTGCTGTTCCCCCTACGCCTAGCCCCATCACAAAAACCAATAGCCAAAAAATGCTAATGTTTTTCATTGAATATTGTGTTTTTACTATGAAATAAAAATGATATGGGCCGTTTTTAATCTAGTTTTTTCGTTAGTTAGTCTAATATCTTAATTTTTGTTTGGATTTAAATTATCTTTTTTTTCTTAATCCCAAGATACTTTTACTTTTTAAATAAGGTTTAATCGTGTTTTAGCTTTTTTTTCCCAAAAAAAGAAATGTTAATTTTTTATTTACAAAAACTTATTATTTTATTTTCCAAATAGATTGGAAACTTTATTTTCCTGTTTTAAACATGTTCTTAATCTTTATCAAAAAAAATTATTTGTAGCCTTACTACAGTGTTATTTTTAATCATTTTATGGGATCCATAATTAATGTTCCTGCGAATCATTTCCTTAGGTCTATATTTCTCTTCTAATTGTGATAGATTGGTTGGGTGGGGATAAACAGCGAACAAAAATATTATTCCAATCAAGAAATCCCAAATTTTGTAGGTTTTTTCTTGATGGGAGTGTCCATTTTTAACGTTTTATCCAATAAAGTGAGTTGATAACGATGGAGTTAATACGAATGTCCAAGGATCTTATCTAAAACAATTTGTGCCAATCTGCGCTTGGAGGCATGTGTCCAACCTGCTATATGTGGAGCACAAATAAGATTAGAATACTGAAAGAGCTGGGTATATAATTCTTGTTCTGTTGAGGTATAAGTTTTGGACTTTTCGTTCTCAAAAACATCTAAACAAGCACCTGTTATTTTCCCAAGCTTTAGTCCATTGATCAACGCTTGTGTCTTGACTACGATTCCTCGAGAAGTATTTAGTAAGACTATATTTTTTTTAAATTTTTGCAAATACTCCCAATCAACCAAGCCTCTTGTTTCAGGGGTTAGTGGTAAGTGTAGACTCAAGATATCTGCATGCTCAAAAATAGTCTGCATAGATGTTTCTTGTACATAAGGATAATCTGCAGTATAATTAGTTTTGTACTTATCATAAGCCATTATTTTTACCCCAAAACCGCTCAAGCGTTTTGCTAGTGCACTTCCTGTATGTCCAAAACCAATAATTCCCACTGTTTTTCCCATCAATTCCCAACCTCTATGTTTTTCACGCTGCCAATTGCGCTGCCTAACGGCAGCGTCTCCAGCTTTCAGCTGAATAGCTAATGCCAATAGCATTCCCATAGCCTGTTCAGCTACAGCGTCACAATTGCCCTTGGGTGAGTTATAGACCGCTACACCTTTGTGTTTGGCATAAGCCAAGTCTATAATTTCTAAACCAGATCCTAATCGTCCTATAAATTGAAGATTAGTCGCCTTATCTAGCAAAACCTTATCCATCAGGATTTTACTATTGATAACAATACCTGTATAGGGCTCAATAATTTGGTGAACTTCGGTTAATTTGATCTGTGGATAATAATCACAATGATAACCTGCTTGCTCTAGACCTTCTATTAATAAGGGATGAACGCCATCTGTAATTAGGATCTTAAGCTTTGTCATTTTGATCAGTTTTAGTTTGATATTCTTCAACCAAATTCGTTAGATATACAAAATCCTTGAGATCTAAATTCTCTGGACGCTTTGTGAAGAATGGATCTGTAGACAAAAGTTCTTTGGGTAAGAATGGCTTCATTGCATTGCGAATCATCTTGCGTCGCATACCAAAAGTTACCTTTACAATTGATCGGAATCGTTTTTCATTACAACCTAAATCTTGATTTTTCTTGCGGACTAAACGAATGACTGCAGATTGTACCTTGGGTGGTGGGTTGAAACTCCCTGCTTTGACCGTGAACAAGTAAGTACCTTCATAGAAAGCTTGCGTCAAAACACTCAACACTCCATAAATTTTACTATTCGGTTTGGCTACAATACGTTCAGCTACTTCTTTCTGAAACATTCCAACCATTTCAGGTACGAGTTGCTTACTATGCAACATATGAAAAATAATCTGAGAAGAAATATTGTAAGGAAAATTTCCTATGAGCCCAAAAGACTCTCCTTGAAAACAATGATTGAGATTTACCTTTAAGAAATCCTCTCCTATTATGTTTACACTCAAGCTCGGATAGTTTTGATCTAAATAACTAACCATATCTCTATCTGCTTCCACCACTTTTAAATGATGTTCTTTGTGTTCCATCAGATATTTGGTTAACATTCCTTTTCCTGGTCCTACTTCCAAGATATTAGAATACTGATCCATTTGGATTAAGCTATTGGCGATTCGTTCTGCAATCCTTTCTTCTTTTAGAAAGTGCTGTCCGTATGATTTTTTAGCTTTCATTGACATTATTTTGAGAAATTACATCTAAAAGTTGTTCAATACTCCATAGCATAAATTTTCAAACATTAAAGTTGCTTAAGAATTATGATAGTTCGCTGAGCCTTTTAGAGTTAGCTTCGTTACCGCTAGCACTATCGGCAAAAATCTCGAAGAACTCAATGAATTTGATGCGATGGAAATGATTTTCAAACAACTTCCTAATAACTTCTAGTAAACAGTTAGATAAGGTCGAACCTTTCGATAGGTATTTCGACCATCATCCAATTCATCCAAGATCTGCAATAGTTCTACAGATTTATAATTCCCGTTTTTCTCGCGGTATTGTACAATTGCATTGGCATGTTGCCAAGTTAAATAAGGATTTTTTTGTAATTGTTCAGCTGTAGCTGTATTTATATTGAGTTGTTGTACGTTTATGGGTTGACAAGTAAGTTGTGGAAATATTTTTTGATAAGTAGAATCAGGTATACCATAAACATGGCTGAGTTGTTCTACTTCTATAAATCCTCCTAAAGATTCTCTAAACTTAATAATGCGTTTTGCATAAGAATTGCCAATTCCTCTCAATTTTTTCAAATCCTCTATACTTGCAGTGTTAAGATCTATTGCCCATGACTTATAATCAAATTCCTTTTGGTTATTTGATGTGCTAGCTACTTCGTTAATCTGAATATAAGGCAGTAAACGTTGATAATCTTCATCTGATAAAGTATAAATTTTCTGTAGATCTTCCTTTTTTCTAAACTGTCCTCCCTTGTTTCTATAATTCAAGATACTCTGTGTTGTTCGTCCATCTAAGCCTAAAGTTCCAAATTCTTCTTTAGTGGCTGTATTAGGGTCAAATTTGAATAGTTCGTTTGCTACAAATGCTTCTATTGTATTAGATGCATTAGGCGTTTCCTCCAACAGAATATAAGGCGATAAACGTTGATAATCTTCATCCGATAAAGTATAAATTTTCTGTAGATCTTCCTTTTTTCTAAACTGTCCTCCCTTATTTCTATAGTTCAAGATACTCTGTGTTGTTCGCCCATCTAAGCCCAAAGTTCTAAATTCTTCCTTAGTGGCTGTATTAGGGTCAAATTCAAATAATTGCACAGTTAACATTTCTTCCTCGTTATCAAAAGCATGATCAATAGAAAAGCGCTTTCCTCCTGAACGATATTTAGCTTTTGGGGATGAAGAAATTCGAGCAGCTAATTGAGTTTCTTTTGTTGTCAATAGTTTCTGATCAAAATCATTAATTGTTGCATAAAAATGACTAAAATCCTTGTGAGAAGAAGGGACAAAAAAAGCATATAGACTGGGTAGGACTAAGAGTACTAGCACAAGACTTATTAGAACTCCAAAGCCTTTTCGTTCAGTATTAGAAAAATTAAAATAGGTATTTATCTTCTTCAACATTTTTGGGAGATAGTATTATGGTGGTAGGTTCTTTAACGCAGTTAAATTGAATAAAAGGCAATTTATCGCATAAAAACTACTTGAATAAACTTTATTAATTGAAGTTGTTTAAGAACTTATGGTAAAATAGTAGGTAATTATCTGGAAGTTAAGTCAGGTTTTAATTGGAGCTCTACAGCATTAAGCAAAGAGCAAAGCCCACCCAAATATTTGACTTTCAATTAATTACACAACAAACAAATAGAGTTCAAAAAACAACTTTATTATTCTCTCTAATCTCAGTGATTAACCTACAGTTAGGTTTTTTTACAAATATACTAAAAAAGAATCCGCTTTTCACAAGATTCACTAGACGGATGCCCCAAACACTACTCCATGATTATCAATCAGTTCATAAACATTGCTCTTATAGAATATAGTCATTAAGAGACGCAATCTATTCTTAGTTCAATAAAAAAAGCTCATACATCACTGCATGAGCTAACAATACCTAACCATGAATTTTTGTTTATGTTTTAACATTGCATTCATTTCATCATTCAATAATAGAGATGTAAATAAATTATGTTTTGGTGTACGAATATTTTTTTTTTTTGATTTTTTCAATTCCCTTACAACAATACCAAGGCTATTCTACAATAATATTTTTTCCTTTTGAATAGCTTTACTCTGACTACCAATCATTTGTTTACAATACAGATCATCTATTCTTTAGTACTATCTTTTTATGAAATAATTTATCGCACAACTTTAACAAATAAGCCATCAACCTTTTAGGAAACTCAAGGGTTTTAGTAGAAACAAAAGCAAACTTCAGCAAAACTAATTAGTGGATCCTAAAGCTTTTTGTATTTTTGCGCTTGTTGATATATTGATAATCATCTGTCAAGAGTTAGAAGGTATGAAGTACTCAAATTTTCACAGAACAGAACTTGGTTTTCATATAAACCATATACAATTGATTATCAAATATCTAAAAATAAGTTTTGAAAACGCTCAAAACTTTGCAGCTAAAGTATTTGACTAAACTAAGAGTGAATGGAAGAAGATAAACAACCTCAAATAAATGGGGAGAAGGAAATGAGTTTCGTAGAGCACCTAGATGAATTACGTCAGCACCTAATCCGATCCATAATTGCGATTGTAGCATGTGCTATATTCATATTTTTTGCTACTAAATTCATTTTTAAAGTCATCCTTTTTGGACCATTAGAACCCAATTTTCTGACATATCAAGGAATGTGTGCGCTCTCCAAGTTAGTAGGTTTGGGAGAAGCTATGTGCTATGAACCTATCCAAATTAATATGCAAACACTCGATATGGGAGAAGCTTTTCTTTTGCATATCAAGGTCTGTATATTTGGAGGAATTATTATTGCTTTTCCTTATTTACTTTGGGAGATTTGGCGTTTTGTACGTCCGGGATTGCATCAACATGAGCAAAAAGCCACACGTGGTTTTGTTATTGTTGCAAGTATTCTTTTTCTATTGGGTGTAAGTTTTGGCTACTTTATCATCTCTCCATTTGCTATTAATTTTCTTGCAGGTTATCAGTTACCAATGATTAACCAAGAAGCAGATTATATGGAAGTCATGCGTGCCTGTACAGATTGCTGTACTTTTCCAACAGAAGAAGTAGCTAAGAAAGGAGGAATTATTAAAGCAAGTTCCTTCATCAATTATATGCTGATGTTTACATTTCCTACAGGATTACTATTTGAGCTGCCTATTTTAGTCTTTTTCTTAGCGCGTATGGGCATTATCACTGCTGACTTGATGCGCCAATATCGTCGACATTCTATCATTATTATTCTGGTTCTAGCAGCCCTAGTCACTCCACCAGATGTAATGACTCAAATACTGATCGGGATTCCTATTTATATTCTTTACGAATTGAGTATTGGGATTGCAGTAAGACAAGAAAAACGACGCAAGAGAGATGAATAAACCTTGTCCTGCTTGTGGTGAAGTTTTTCTATGTAATGTAGAGAATATTCAAAATTGTGGCTGTAATACAGTTCAATTGGATATTGCTACACAAGAGCGAATAGCTCAGAAATATCTGGACTGTCTGTGTCCAAATTGCTTAAAAAAATATCAAGAAATTATGAGTAAATTAGAAGATAAAATCCAACAATCTAAAACACATGTTTTCAAAGCTGTTTTCCCAAATACAACTAATCATTATGATACCTTGTTTGGTGGTACAGCTTTACAAATGATGGATGAAGTTGCCTTTATTTGTGCAACACGTTTCTGCCGCAAAAAAGTAGTGACGGTATCTTCTGATCGTGTTGACTTCAAACACCCTATTCCTGCAGGAACACTGATTGAATTGATTGCAGAAGTCATAGAAGTCGGCCGAACTAGCCTAAAGGTAAAAGTAGATATTTTTGTTGAAGAAATGTATCAAGAGAATAGAGATAAAGCTATCACAGGTATATTTACTTTTGTAGCAGTAAACGAGCTCAAACGTCCTGTCTCTATCTTACCAAGCAGTATGCATGTTTAATGAAGAATCTTAGTTTTTATAATCTGCTTGTTATTTTTATGCTGTTTGCTTGTTCGCAAAGTCCTACTACGTCCTCAGATAAAGCAACAAATAATATTGATACTGGTCTGATAGAACAAGATAGCCTTCCCTATTATGATATTATCACTAAATCCTGCTCCAAGCGAGATGGCTTAGCTATGAGTAGCTATGAGCGTTGGCAGAGTTTTGTACAAGATAATAAACTTCAT